>NZ_JBBNLS010000019.1:0-42968 GCF_040092305.1 Collinsella sp. CLA-ER-H6 | reverse complement strand
TCTCCACCGTTCCTTCAACTGGGAAAACGGCGCCCCCGGACCCCAGGAGGGGCCGCGGGGGCGTTCAGCTAACTGCGGGAACGGCCTATCCGCTCAAAGTGTTCGGCTGAGATCGGAAATCAACCCTCGTTCCTTGCCGCGCGTCTTAACAAACGTGAAAAGCTCATCATCCAGGCACCGATGGGCGAGCTGGGTAGACTTGTTGCATCGAGCGTATGGGCGAGTGTTTTTGCAATGCTTGCCGTCCTCGCCATCAATCTTCCAGGGATAATCGCCGCGCTTGTGAAGAATGGCCCGGGCTCGCCGTTCTATCCGATAGGCTACATTCAATATGCGACTCCGGTTATCAAACCGGCTTGGCTGGTGTTCGCGCAGACGGCCATCTTGCAATTCTTGGTGGCAGCGTTCATCTCGCTTGTCGTTCACCTTGCCGTGAAGATTGCCAATAACCCTACGCTTGGAATCGTGTTCGTATGTGCCCTGATGGGGGTGACGATGGTTCCCGGGTATTACGGAAGATCCATCGCTTTACGTGAGTTCGCCCTGTTGAATCCCCTTACGTATGCGAACACTGAGTTGACCGTCGGCGCCTATAGCCCGTACCCGACAACGCAGATAGTGAATCTGCCTGGACTTTGCTTCGAGCGTGGCGCGATTGCCCTCGTATGCGCAATCGGGATCGAGGTGCTGGCAATTAGCCTGCTTTGCGTTGCTGGAAAGAGCGGCTGCGCGTGCCCGATATCCCCGATTTGTCTTGAGAGAGGTTCCTTCACTGCATCGAGAACGGCAACTCGTTCGAGCGCTTGTGCCTCCGCCGTTGCATACGTAAGAACGATGGGGAAACTGCTCCTGCGTTCTCCTACCCTCGCCGTATGCGCGATTGCAATGTCGACGACGATGCTGGCCCCGGCTCTGGTCGAGATGTTTCCTGACGCTGATAACGTTTCCGCTGTTCGGTATAGGGATGGGGAGCTCCGTTCAATAGATCGGTATCTAGAGCAGAACGCTGCGAATATGGACGTCGAGGGCAAAGCGGCCCTGGAAGACATGCGGGATGCTCTTTCGGGTTTCGTGTACGCGCCTATGCCTGCGGAGGGGTTTCGAGGCCTTGCGACGTACGAGCGCGCTCGAGGTGAGCTGGGCGCGGCAGATGCGACTCTCCTGCAATCGATCGGAATCGAGCCGGAGACTCCTTCTCGTGCGGAGGCGCGCGCCCTTCTGCTTGAGTCGATCGCGAGCTTGCCGGACCCCAAGGTTTACGAGTTAAGTACGAAGATGCCCCCATTAATCCTCCTTTCGTATCTCCAGGCAGCGCTTCCCTCCTTATTTTTGCTGTTGCCCGTGGTTGTCACATCGCTCGCGTGTACCCACCTGCAGTGTCGTTCCCTTCTGGTTCTCCAGATCCCCGCAACAGCGCATGTGCGTTTTCTGACGGCTGTTGCGCTGGCTCTCCTGCTTGGCTTGGTGCTGCTTTTGGTGTCGATGGTTCCCGCTGTCGTTGTGTCCGTGATTAAGAACGGTGCGGGTGGATCGGAGTATCCCGTCGCTCTCATTCGGGCGGGAGCTTCGACAACGTCCATGGTGGGGGAGGCGGTGTTGTGCAGTATTCCGTTGCTGGTCATGGCATACGGCGTGATTTCCGTCGTCGCTGCGTTGACAGCAGCGATTAGCCGCAACCCCGTTGTCACCGGAATGGTTTGCGCGGTTCTCTTGGTGTTGGGTTCGTTGAGCGCTCATGTTGAAAGCGTGGGCATGGGCGTCGCGCTGCTGGCTCCATTCGCCTCGTTTGATCCCGCTTCCCAGGTGGGGACGATTGGGTTCCTTGGGCGAGGGACGAACGCGATGCCTTTTGGAGAGGTCGTCGGCGCATCGGGCGCTCTGCTGGTGGTCTTGGGCGCCGTATCTCCGTTGATGGTGCGCCTGAGTGTTCCAAAGATCGAAAGGGGATGATCTCGATGATTGACCTTCAAACGCTGACGATCTCTTATGGAAAGAAGGTGCTCGTAGATTCGGTGAACGCTGAGTTTGCCCCGGGTACGGTCTACGGTCTCGTCGCTCCGAACGGGCATGGAAAGACGACGTTGCTGCGTGCGATGGCAGGTTTGCCGGGTCCTCGCGTGGACGGGAGCATCGTTCTGGATGAGGTGCAGGGTACGGGTGCGAGAGAGGTCCGTTCTATGATCTTCTATGCACCTGGTGAGGGGACGCTGCTGTATCCCGGATTGCGTGCGGAAGATCACCTCAAGATGGTTTGCGATATGTGGCCGCATGCTCGCGATATCGAAGAGATAGTGGAACAAACGCAGATAGGCGAGTTCGCGAAGATGAGGATCCGCACTCTGAGCCAGGGCATGAAGCAGCAGCTTACCCTGGCGATTGCGTATGCGACGGGCGCGCGGTACCTTCTATTAGATGAGCCCATGAACGCGCTCGACCCCAGCAGGGTGGACTTGCATTCCGAGATTCTCAGGAAGCTGGCCGATTCTGGTACGTGCATCATCATGTCATCCCACATCTTGGATTCGGTCGATAGGCTGTGCGATGAGATTCTGTTTTTGAAGGATGGGAGGCTCATTTGAAGCATTCCGCAAGATGATGCTGCGCCGAAGTCTCCTGGATCCCATTTCGCAAAGCCTGCCGGACGCGCCGAGGGTGCGCTAAGCACGTATCGGCGACTCTACGAAAGGGGCGGGTAGAAATGCAAGTTAATAATCTATGTGGTCAATATAATACCGTTGAACCCGCGTATCGATACCGTTCAGCCATTCGCCTCGCCCCCGCCGCGCGCATCTTCATTCAATCTGTTACTTTTAATCTAACGATTCTTTGAGGAATGCAGGTGCTTCTGAATGTACTGTCGACTTCTTCTCAAACTAATCCTAAGAGACAAGGCCGTATGGATTTCCACGCTCGTTCTTGCTGCAGCCTTTTCCGTCCCCATTGCGTTCAATTCACCCATCTACGGCCCCTTCTTTATGAAGCAGGGCATGCAGGGCTTTGTCGACGCATTCAATACGCGCGCGCCCCAGGCCAGCGGCACAGACCTATCGCCAGAGCAGCAAGATGACGCTGAGCTTGCAAGATACGCGAACGCCGCCCTCGCCGCTCAAACCGACGCCGCCTTTCTCGACTCTGCCGAGAGCTACTACGCGCTCATGGACGAGGGCTTCCAATCCGGGTCCATCGTGGGGGACCAGGAGACCAATGACGCAGAGCTCGCATATTGCCGCGCTCTGAGCAGCTCCGGCATCGCGGATATCCCGGCCTCCGCAAACGACCTGCCGTTCCTCTCCTTCCTGCCCTACGCCATTGCCCAGGCGCCGTCCTTCCTTCCCTTCATCCCCTTCCTTCTCTCGTCGATACTCGTGCTCGGCGCCACAAGGCCCGGGACCCTGGCGGCCAAGGCGCCCGTGCCCAAATTCCGGCGCCTTATCCAAACCGTGTTTTCGATAATTGGCGCGGGGACCGCGATGCTCCTCGCCGGCCTTGCGCCCGGGAGTATTTACGCCTTGGCCCTAAACGGCTTCGGGCAGATCGGGTACCCGATCGCCTTCTTCCATAACGGCGCGCTCACTACCACGACCGCGGGAAACGTCTTCACGACCATACTTCTCGCGCTGCTCGCGGGTGGAACCTTGATATCCGTTTGTTCCGTCGTCCTATCGACCGCAACGAGGCGCGTCTTCGCGGGCCCCCTTACCTCCGCGTTGCTTGTCGCGGCCCCGGCATTCCCGTTATTGTCCGATTCGGCACTGGGGCATAATGCCGCGCTCGAGCTCCTGCCGCTGGCCGTGTTCTCGCCTATCGAGGCAACGGGTTACGTAGGATGCTTCCCGACAGAATTCATTGGCTCCGGTTCGGGCGGCGCATCGATGCTTGCCGTGGCCCTGGTATACGTCGCGGTCCTTTTCGCGGTCGGCGCCGTTGCGACACGTTCGCCCAAACAGGCTGGACCCGCTAAAAAGCACCATGGGCTCGAGCTCCTGGACGCGAGCGTGGGATACGGGAGCACGACGATACTTTCGATCGGATCGCTTTCCTTGGGCCCGGGAACGGCGGCGGGGCTCGTCGCTCCCAACGGCTCGGGGAAAACCACCCTTCTTGAAGCGCTGTCGGGCCAATTTCCCACCCGCATCCGCTCGGGAAGCCTGGCGGCAGACGGAATCTACCAACGTCGATCAGCCGAATTCGCAGAACTCGTCTACCTGAGCTCTTCGGGCGGCGCGGATCTCTACCCCACGCTATCGGCCCGCGAGCACCTCTCTTTCGTTAGGGAGGCGTGGAAATCGGCCGCCGACATCGACTCGCTCTGCAGCTCCCTCGGAATCTCCCCATATCTTGACAAGCCGACCCGTAAACTCTCGACAGGAATGAAGCAGCAGGTAAAGCTTGCCATGGCGATAGCGACCGGTTGCCCGTACCTCATCCTCGATGAACCGCTGAACGGCCTCGATCCGGGTAAGCGGAAAACCTCCTGCGACGCGATGCGCAGCGAGGTGGCGCGGGGACGCAGCGTGCTCATCTCAAGCCATCTGCTCGACGACCTGGCAGACCTCACCGACTCGTTCTACTTCATCGAGGCCGGCACGCTCGTGGAAAAGACCGAGTCGTCCTCGCAGACGCTCAAGCAGGAATACCTCGATACATACGAGGGAGGTGAATGACATGAAACTATTTGAACAGCTGAAGTCCAATGCGTCGCGCATGGCTGTCTACGCCATCCTCGTGGCAACGGCTTTATGCGGAATCGCGGCATCCGTCTATGCGCTCAACGGAGAGAAAGGCGATGTCGAACCCGCGTACATGGCTTCGACGGTTAAAGACCGGTACAAAGCCTTCTCTGGAGACACGTTTTACGTAGCAGAGTACGACACGACCTACCGTCAGCTTCGCTACAACAAGAGATACGAATATCTAGGCCCAGAAGTAATCAGCTATACATCGGGTTGGTACCGCTCCAGCTATGGACACATAACCCAGTTCAAGTGTAACTACCGTGTGTACAACTAAAGCAACCCGGCCGGGACGAGGGGTGACGCAAAAGCGTCGCCCCTCGTTTTTAACCATGTCAACTGAACCTAGTTCAGTTTGGTTGATTTCCGATCTCAGCCGAACACATTGAGCGGAAAGGCCGTTCCTGCAGTCAGTCGAACGTCCCCGGGGCCCTTCTCAGGCCCCGGGGACGGCATTTTCCCAGTTGAAGGAACGGTGGAGATGTGTTTCGATGGGTCAGATTCGTGTCGTTCCGAAAATACCGTGAACCTTTTGTGGGACGCGCGGTGCCGTGGTACCATAGCCGAGTTTGTTGTCTTGGTCGGAAACCAAGACGCCTTATGCGCTGATCGGTAACCAGCGCCTGACTAATAAGGAGTCCTACCATGAAGCAGGGTATCCATCCCCAGTATGTCGAGTGCACGGTGACGTGCTCCTGCGGCAACACCTTCAAGACGCACGCTACCGTGTCCGAGATGAAGGTCGAGCTTTGCAACGAGTGCCACCCGTTCTACACCGGCCAGCAGAAGTTCGTCGACACCGGTGGACGCGTCCAGCGCTTCGCCGACAAGTTCGGTGGCGCCGCTGCCGCCCAGCTCAAGAAGGCTGAGGAGGCCAAGGCTGCCAAGGCCGCCAAGGCTGCTGAGGCCGAGGCCGCTCGCAAGGCCGCCGCTGAGGCTAAGGCTGCCGAGAAGGCTAAGCGTGCCGCTAAGTTCGCCGAGGAGGCTGCCAAGCAGGCCGCCGAGGCTCCCGCAGAGGCTCCCGTCGAGGAGGCCGCTGCCGAGGCTGAGACCACCGAGGCTGCTGAGTAAATAGCTCGCCGCGGAATCGCTCGCATTCATGGCATAAGGGCCGTGCATCCGTTTGGGTGCGCGGTCCTTTTCTTTTTATTGGTGCAAACCAACCTGCCCCCATTGCACCAAATGGCAGAGAGGCGGCGTTTGCCCAGATAAAACCTGCCAAAATTAACCTGTCCCATTGTGGCAGGTTGGTCGTAGTTATTACGTGGCGGTCGAGGTCGACCGTATAGGCCGCGCCTTGTTTGGCTAAAGTACAATCATCTGTGTTTAACTCGCCCGCAACTGCACGACGTGGGCGATGGCCAAAAAGGAAAACCACATGGGATTCATGTCAAAGCTGCTGTCCTTTGGATCCGATAAGGACCTTAAGCGCTACTACAAGATCGTCGACCAGATCAACGGTCTTGAGCCCCAGTTTGAGAAGATGACCGAGGAGGAGCTCCGCGGCCAGACCGATAAGTTCCGCGAGCGTTACGCCAACGGCGAGTCGCTCGACGACATGCTCCCCGAGGCCTTTGCCACCGTGCGTGAGGCTTCCAAGCGCACCATGGGTATGCGCCACTTTGACGTGCAGCTCATTGGCGCCATGGCACTGCACGAGGGCCACATCGCCGAGATGAAGACCGGCGAAGGTAAGACCCTCGTCTCCACGTTGGCCGGCTATCTCAACGCTATCGCCGGCAAGGGCGTGCATGTCGTTACCGTCAACGATTACCTGGCAAAGCGCGACTCCGAGTGGATGGGCCGCATCTACAAGTACCTGGGCATGACCGTCGGTCTGCTCCAGAACAACATGCCGCTCGAGCTCAAGCGTCCGGCCTACCAGGCAGACGTCACCTACGGCACCAACTCCGAGTTCGGTTTCGATTACCTGCGCGACAACATGGTCACCCGTCCCGAGCAGCGCGTGCAGCGCGGTCACAACTACGCCATCGTCGACGAGGTTGACTCCATCCTGATCGATGAGGCCCGCACCCCGCTGATCATCTCGGGCGCTGGCACCAAGTCCGCCAGTACCTACAAGGACTTCGCGCGTGCCGTGCGTGGCCTTGAGCGCGGCGAGGACGTGTCGCACGACATGCTCACCGCCACCGAGGACGTGGAGCCCACGGGCGACTACGTCATGGACGAGGCCAAGCACACCATTGCCGCCACCGAGCGCGGCCTTAAGAAAATCGAGCGCCGCCTGGGTATCGATGACATCTATGCCGATCTCTCCGGCCAGCTGGTCAACCACCTGCAGCAGGCGCTGAAGGCCCAGTACATGTTCCACCGCGATAAGCAGTACGTGGTCACCAACGGCGAGGTCAAGATCGTCGACGAGTTCACCGGCCGCATTATGGAAGGCCGCCGCTATTCTGAGGGCCTGCACCAGGCCATCGAGGCCAAAGAGGGCGTGCTCGTACGCGAGGAGAACCAGACCCTGGCCACCATCACCCTGCAGAACTACTTCCGTCTGTATGACAAGCTCTCCGGCATGACCGGCACGGCACTTACCGAGGATGCCGAGTTCCGCGAGATCTACAAGCTGCCCGTCGAGGTCATCCCCTCCAACAAGCCCGTGCAGCGCGTGGATCACGAGGACCTGGTGTACCGCACCATTCAGGCTAAATACAACGCCGTCGCCGACGACGTTGAGCGTCGTCACACCAAGGGCCAACCGGTCCTGGTGGGCACCGTCTCCATCGAAAGCTCCGAGAAGCTGTCCGCCGCCCTTACCAAGCGCGGCATCGCGCACGAGGTCCTCAACGCCAAGCATCACGAGCGCGAGGCCCACATCGTTGCCCAGGCCGGACGCTACGGCGCCGTGACCATCGCCACCAACATGGCCGGTCGTGGTACCGACATCCTGCTGGGCGGCAACCCCGACGAGCTGGTGCGCGAGCGCCTTGAGTACGAGGGCCTGACCATGGAGGACGTGACGCCCGAGCAGCTCGAGCAGTTTAACGCCGAGGCCAAGGAGACCTGCAAGGCCGAGCGCGAGCGCGTGCTTGCCGCCGGCGGCCTGACCGTTATCGGAACCGAGCGTCACGAGTCCCGTCGTATCGACAACCAGCTGCGCGGCCGCTCCGGTCGTCAGGGCGATCCGGGCGAGACCCAGTTCTACCTGTCGCTCGAGGACGACCTCATGCGCCTGTTCGGCGGCGACAAGATGGACCGCGTCTCCAAGATGATGGTCACGGCCGACATGGGCGACGACATGCCCATTCAGCACAAGATCATCTCCAAGGCCGTCGAGAGCGCCCAGCACAAGGTCGAGAGCATCAACTTCTCCATGCGTAAGAGCGTCCTTGAGTACGACGACGTCATGAACAAGCAGCGCCAGGTCATCTACGCCGAGCGCAACAAGATTCTGGACGGCAAGGACCTGACCGACCACATCACCGAGGTCATGCACGATACCGTGTACCGCTGCGTGCAGGAGTTCTGCACCAAGGACAGCCACGAGGGCGAGCGCGACCTGGAGGGCCTGCGCAAGTGGGTTGTGGAGCTCACCGGCCACATCGATACGCCGAAGTTCCCCGACGAGGACTTTGAAGCCCTGGCTGCCGATGTCTTGGCCTATGTTGAGAAGTGCTACAACATGAAGGCCGAGCGTCTGGGCGAGGACCTGATGCGCGAGCTCAATACCCAGGTCATGCTGCGCGTCATCGATACCCGCTGGATGAACTACCTGCAGGAGATGGACTACCTCAAGACCGGCATCGGCCTGCGCGGCTTTGGCCAGCGCGACCCGCTGGTTGAGTACAAGACCGAGGCCTACGGCGCGTTCCAGATACTCGTCGATACCATGTATGAGGATTACCTGCGCACGGTTCTGCGCATCGAGATCAAGGCTGCCCCGCGTGCCGTGGAGCACAAGGAGGAGCCCGCGCTCGAGGGCGCGCGCTTCTCCGGCCCTGCCGAGGTCGATGGTGACAACGGCGACTCGGTGCTGCGCAAGCAGGCGCAGGTGCAGGCCCGCACGGCTGTCCAGGGTGGTCCGGCTGCCGTCAACAACGGTGGCAAGGTGACCACCTATCGCAAGTCCGAGAGCGACGATCCGTACGTCAACGTGGGCCGCAACGACCCGTGCCCCTGCGGTAGCGGCAAGAAGTTTAAGTACTGCCACGGCAGGAATCGTTAATGGCTGAGGCTTTAGAGGTAACGCCCGCCGAGCTGGACGCGTTTGCGGACCGGCTCGGTGAGGTCGAGTCATATCTCCACCTGGACGAGAAGCGTACCCGCGTGTCCGAGCTCGAGGCCAAAAGTGTTGCCCCTGGCTTTTGGGATGACGCCGACGCCGCCCGTGCCACCATGGAGGAGATTGCGCGCACCAAGGAAGATATCGCTGCCGTGGACACCGCGCGCGGCGAGCTTTCCGATGCCCGCGCCGCGCTGGAGCTTGCCGAGGAGATGGGGGATGACCCCGACGCCGCCGCCCTTCGCGAGGAGGCTGCAGCCACGGCTGAGCGCCTGGCCCGTGCCATCGATGAGCTTGAGCTTTCGAGCTGGTTTACCGGTGAGTTCGATCACGGCGATGCCATTGTGACCATCAAGCCCGGACAGGGTGGTCTGGAGGCGCAGGACTGGACCTTCATGCTCTTTAAGATGTACATGAAGTACTGCCAGCGTCGCGGCTGGAAGGTCACCATCAACGACTGTCCCGCGGCCGAGGTCATCGGCATCGACCGCGCGACCTTTACCGTCGAGGGCAAGGACGCATTTGGCATGCTGCGCGCCGAGGCCGGCGTCCACCGCTTGGTTCGCATTAGCCCCACCGACGACAAGAAGCGCCGCCAGACCACGTTTGCCGGCGTCGAGGTCATCCCCGTGCTACCCGATGATATCGACATCGAGATCAGTCCCGATGACATCCGCGTGGACGTGTACCACGCGAGCGGCCCGGGCGGTCAGGGCGTCAACACCACCGACTCCGCCGTGCGCGTGACACATTTCCCCAGCGGCATTGTGGTTACCTGCCAAAACGAGCGCAGCCAGATTCAGAACAAGGCCGCGTGCATGCAGATCCTCAAGGCTCGCCTGTACGAGATTGAGCTCGAGAAGCGCGCCGAGGCCCTGGATGAGATCCGCGGGCCCAAGACCACGATTGGTTTTGGCAACCAGATTCGCAGCTACGTGCTCTACCCGTACCAGATGGTCAAGGACCTACGCACGGGCGTGGAGACCAGCAATGTCGAGGCCGTTCTTGACGATGGCGACCTGGACCCGTTTGTTATTGGCTACCATCGCTGGGCCACCGGCAACGCCGATGCAGAAGGCTCGGAGGTCTAAAACATCGGGCAGTTTCAAGCCGATGCTAAGCCCAACGGTTGGACGGGTTTGTATCCAGAATAAATCCTGCGCAGGGGTGGTTTTTGTCCGGCGAATCGGTAGAATCGAATACAAGAAGAAGTTCAAAGCGCATCCGTTTGGGTGCGCTTTTTTGAGGGAGGCAGCATGGCATATCGTCTGGACATCAAGCGCATTCTTTCGATGAACTTCTTTCACGATCTGCCCCAGATCATGTTGGGGTGCGCCTTGGCCGCCATCGCGACCGACCTGTTTTTGATTCCCAACGGTCTTGCCGCCGGTGGCGTTACGGGCCTTGCGACTATTATCCAGGCGGTCGGCGCAGCGCGAGGCGTGTCGCTTCCCGTCGGTATCCAGACCATCGTGATGAATGCCCTGTTGTTGCTGATCGTTATGCGCGAGGGCGGCATGTTCTACGTGGTGCAGACAGCGACGGGCTTTGTGCTGCTGGGCTTTTTTACCGATCTGTTTGCCCCGTTTGTAGCGCCTCTGGCAGATGCGGACCTAATGCTTCCCGCTATGTGGGGCGGCATTATTACGGGTATCGGTTACGGCATGGTGTTGCGCGCCGGCGCCAACACCGGCGGCTCGGACACGATTGGCCAAATCATCTCGCGTAACACCTCGCTGCCGGTGGGCTCGACCGTCATGGCAATCGACGTTGCCGTATGCGCGGCATCGGCTCCGGTCTTCTCGCTCGAAAATGCTCTGTATGCAGGACTATCGATGGTGATCAGCGGCTATGTGATCGATGCCGTGGTCGATGGCGGCAATAAGCGTCGTATGGTGCTCATCATCTCGGACAATTTCCCCGATATCGCGGCCGACATCATGTATGGTCTGGGACGCGGCTGCACCAAATTAAAGGCGACCGGTATGTATTCGGGCGTCGAGAAGCCGGTGATCATGGTGATCGTTAGCCGTCGAGAGCTCAACACCCTTAAAACAATCGTGCGTGAGCGCGATCCTCACGCCATTGTGACGGTCGCCGACGTTACGGAAGCCTTCGGTGAGGGATTCAAGGACATTAACGCGTAGGCTGAATTTCGGTTTGCGGACATGATCCGTTTTCCTCCGTCCCCAAGGGATCAGGTGATCCGTAGGGGACGGCAGGATTGCGGATCATTTTTGTGCCGGGGCGAGAGGCAGCCACCGCATCCAAAAGACGTTCACATTGATAAACCGTTTCATCAGCGGTTCTGCCTGCTAAATTGTTCAAATAATGATAAAAACTCTGGTAAAGCCATCAGTTTCCAGCATAATGAATGACGTACGTGCATTGCGGCTGTGTTGGGATTACCTTCGGTGCCGTGCGCATCTTGTCTTAAGAGGATGAAAGGAAGGCACAATGAGCGACGAAGAGCTCAAAAAGGTTGCCAACGAGGTAAGGAAGGGCATCGTCACCGGCGTGCACGCTGCCAAGTCTGGCCATCCGGGCGGTTCGCTCGGCGCTGCCGACATCATGACCTATCTGTACTTTGAGGAAATGAACGTCGACCCGGCCGATCCCCGCAAGGCCGATCGCGACCGCTTTGTGCTCTCCAAGGGCCATTGCGCTCCGGGCCTGTACGCCGTGCTCGCCGAGCGCGGGTTCTTCCCCAAGGAGGACCTCGAGACGCTGCGCCACATCGGCAGTCACCTGCAGGGTCACCCCAACATGAACGACACCCCGGGCGTTGACATGTCCACCGGCTCGCTCGGCCAGGGCATCTCCGCTGCCGTGGGCATGGCCGTTGCCGCCAAGCACTGGGGCGATACTTACCGCACGTACGCCCTGCTGGGCGATGGCGAGAGCGAGGAGGGCCAGGTCTGGGAGGCCGCCATGTTTGCCGGCAACCAGCAGCTCGACAACCTCTGCGTGATCGTCGACCACAACGGCCTGCAGATTGACGGTCCCGTCGAGGAGGTCAACGACCCCATGCCGCTCGCCGACAAGTTCCGCGCCTTTAAGTTCCACGTGGTGGAGCTTGCCGACGGCAACGATTTCGATCAGATCCGCGCCGCCTTTGCCGAGGCCCGCGCCACCAAGGGTCAGCCTACTGCCATTATCGCCGAGACCACAAAGGGCAAGGGCGTCTCCTTTATGGAGAACCAGGTGGGTTGGCACGGTAAGGCCCCCAACGATGAACAGTTTGAGCAGGCCATGGCAGAGCTCACGGCCGCCGGAGAGGAGCTCTAGGATGGCAGACGTCAAGAAAATCGCCACGCGCGTAAGCTACGGCGAGGCCCTCGTCGAGCTCGCCAACGAGCACGATGACTTTGTGGTCCTCGACGCCGACCTGGCCGCCGCCACGCAGACCGGCAAGTTCAAGGCAGCCTGCCCCGACCGCTTCTTCGATGTGGGCATTGCCGAGAGCAACCTGATGGGTGTTGCCGCCGGTATCGCGACCACCGGCCGCGTCGCCTTCGCGAGCAGCTTTGCCATGTTTGCCGCCGGCCGCGCTTTTGAGCAGGTCCGTAACTCCATCGGCTACCCGCACCTCAACGTTAAGATCGGTGCCACGCACGCCGGTATCTCGGTGGGCGAGGATGGCGCCACGCACCAGTGCTGCGAGGATATCGCCCTGATGCGCGTCATCCCTGGCATGACCGTGATTGTTCCCGCCGACGACGTGGAGGCCCGCGCCGTGACGCGCGCCGCCTACGAGTGCGACGGTCCGGTGTACATGCGCTTCGCCCGTTTGGCCTCGCCGGTTATCAACGACCCCGAGACCTACAAGTTCGAGTTGGGTAAGGGCATTGTCATGCGCGAGGGCGCCGATGTGACCATCATCGCCTGCGGCCTGATGGTCGGCGAGGCTCTCGAGGCCGCCGAGCAGCTCGCTGCCGAGGGCATCGACGCCGAGGTCATCAACATGCACACCATCAAGCCCATCGATGCCGACCTGATCGTCAAGAGCGCCACCAAGACCGGCCACGTCGTGACCGTCGAGGAGCATTCTGTAATCGGTGGCCTGGGCAGCGCCGTTGCCGACGTCCTGTGCGAGCAGTGCCCGACGCCGCTCAAGAAGATCGGCGTCAACGACACCTTCGGTGAGTCTGGCCCGGGTGCCGAACTCTTGCACAAGTATGGCCTGGACGCCGCCAACATCGTGGCGACCACCAAGGAGTTCTTGGCATAAGGCAAGGCGGATCTCAAGGACTGCTTCGCCAGAACTATAAAACTGTTTCGCCAGTACTATGGAAACCCGGCAGGGGCGCTCTCTTGGAGAGCGCCCCTGTTTCAGTTGCGGTGAAATAAGGACTGTTTTGCCAGCTTAAAGGCTCAATTAATCCGTATTTTACCGCAACTTGTGAAGACGCCCCTCAAGCACGGTCCCATCAGGGAAAAGGGCATATATCGGCAAAGTGCAATTCAGACCCTTCCAACTTTGTATATGCAGCACTTCAAGATAAACGCAGCGACCCCTTAGTTATCGCAGGCCGGGCACAGGGTTACTCTCCAAATCTTTCCGCAGGACGGAGGAGCCCCCGCCGCGCGAAGCGCGCAGCGGGGGCTCCGACATGTCCGAGGACGATTTGGAGAGTAACCCTGTGCCTGGCCGACGGGATCCCTAAGCACGCCATGCTTCTTATGTGCAGCAAAGCTAATGCTGCTAAAATACAAAGCGCTCATGTAGTTTAAACGCACGACGATAAGGAGCACCAGTGGGTAACCACTTCCGTACCTCCGGTGCGGGCGATGATGCCCCCAAGACGCAGACAGGCGTCCAGGGCAGTCGTTTCGCCACTCCGGATTCAGAGGGCCAGCCTGTTGCTCAGGCCCCCGCTCAGCCGGCAGATCAGGCACAGCCGGCATCCGATCTCTTTGCCTACAATCCCACCAGCGATGTCGCGCTTTCCGGCACGGCGGGTTTTGAGCCCGTTCAGGCCGTGACCGCTCGCGTGGAGCAGCCTCAGGCTGGCGCCGCCACGCCGCAGCCTACCATGGCCGGCATTCCCGACCCCTTGGCCCCTGCGACGCCGGCTCCTCAGCCTGCGCAGTCCGGTCTCTTTGCCGCTATTCCCGACCCCACGCAGCCTGCTGCCCCGGTGGTCGAGAGCGATCAGGCCGCCGAGGTCGCAAGCCTCGATAACGCGCTCAACAACCCCGATTTTACGTCGGTGTTTGCGCCCATCGATCCGCAGGCCAGCCGCAAGAAGATGGCCAAGCAGGCCGGTGTCGAGCCCGTCATCCTTATGGAGCATGTCACCAAGATCTATCCGGCACAGCCCAACAAGCCTGCACTCGACGACATCAACATCGAGATCTATCCGGGCGAGTTCGTCTTCCTGGTCGGTCACTCCGGCTCGGGTAAGACCACGCTGCTGTCGACGCTCAACCGTGACGTCAAGCCGACGAGCGGCCGCATCCTGGTTGCCGGTCAGGACCTCATGAAGATCAAGAACCGCAAGGTTCCGTTCCTGCGCCGCCAGATTGGCGCCGTGTTCCAGGACTTTAAGCTTCTGCCGCAAAAGACCGCCTACGAAAACGTGGCGTTTGCCCTGCAGTGCATCGGCAAGCCCAAGGGCGTCATTCGCAGCCAGGTGCCCGAGGTGCTGCGTCTGGTCGGCCTGGCCGATCAGATGGACTCGCTGCCCGACCAGCTTTCCGGTGGCGAGCAGCAGCGCGTTGCCGTCGCCCGCGCTATGGTCAACCGTCCGCCGCTGCTGATCTGCGACGAGCCGACGGGCAACCTCGACCCGGCGATCTCGCTGGGCATCATGAAGCTGCTCGAGCGTATTAACCGCACTGGCACCACCGTGATCGTCGCCACGCACGACCGCGAGATGGTCGATAGCATGCACCGTCGCGTGATCGCCCTCGAGGGCGGCCACGTTATCCGCGACCAGGAGAGGGGAGGTTACGGCAACTATGGCACCAACTAACGTAGGCTACTCCTTCAAAGAGGCAATCAGCCACTTCTTCCGTAACTGGACTACCTCGCTCGGCGCCGTCATCACGATCTTCCTTTCGCTGTTTATCATCGGCCTGTTTATCATGGGCTCTGCGATGCTGAACTCCGTGATCGGCACCGTCGAGGATCAGGTTGTCATTAATGCCTTTATTAGCGATGACGCCGATCAGGCAGACGTCCAGGCCTTTGAGGCCGAGCTCAAGACGTGGAGCAACGTCAAGTCCGTGACCTATAAGGATAAGGACGACGCGCTGGCCGAGTACACGAGCAAGATGTCGGGTAACGCCGACGCCACCATGAGCGCGCTCGACGGCCAGAACCCGCTGCCCGCCTCGTTTGCGATTGAGATGGACGATCCGTCTCAGGTCGAGAGCACGGCCAAGAAGCTCAAGAAGAATGCCGACTTCCAAAAGATCGCGGACGACGGCGACGTCAACGCGAGCGTGCTGTACGGCCAGGAGGAAGTGAGCCGCCTGTTCCAGGTGACCAACTACATCCGCATCGCCGCCGTGGTGCTCGTTGGCCTGCTGACTTTTATCGCGTTCATCTTTATCAACAACACGATTCGCCTGTCCATCACGGCGCGTCGTCGTGAGATTGCGATTATGCGTCTGGTCGGCGCCAGCAACGGCTTCATTCGTGGCCCGTTTATCACCGAGGGCGTGCTGCAGGCCATTTTGGGCTCGCTGCTTTCCATCGGCGTTCTGGAGCTGCTGCGCAATTTGATGATTCCGCGTCTGCAGGAGAGCATCGGCTGGATGTCGTTTGCCCTGCCGATGCAGTACTACCTGGTGACCTATGCTGCGCTGATTCTGGTCGGCGTGATTATCGGTCTCTTTGGTTCTGCCATCGCCATGCGCCGCTACCTGCGCGTGTAAGCATGCCTGGAATTCACCCCTTCCAACGGGTCGTCTCTTATGGGGCGGCCCGTTTTTTGATCCCTAGGGGACGGCAGGAAAGCGAATCATTTGGGTAGACTCTTTGGAGTTCGCAATCGATAGTTAGGAGGCGCCATGGGGCGCAATAACAAGCATAAGCGTGGAGCTCGCAATAAGCGCGGGCCGGTGCGCAGCGAACGCCGTCCGAGCCTGACCGGGCGCGTGCAGCTCCATGAGCATAGCGCCTACGTTGTAACCGAAAACGGCGACTACAAGGTCATGGGTCGCGGCAAGCGTGAGATCATGGACGGCGATACCGTTGCCGTGAGCATTAAGAACAGCCCGCACGGTGAGCGGCGCGCCGTGATCGAAGGCGTGGTTGAGCGCGCAGCCATAAGCGTGGTGGGTACGTACCAGACCGCCGGTCCGCTCGGTGTGATTGAGCCGCTCGATTCGCGCCTGAAGGCCGACTTCTTCATTTTGCCCGAGGATACCTCGGCGGATCGTCTGGGTGTCCACCCGGGTGATGCTGTTGTCGCGCGCATTTTGACCTACCCGACGCGCCTGGAATCGGGCACCGTGACGATCGAGCGCCGCATTGGCGGAGATGATGCGCCCGATTTGGGCGTTCAATATGTGATGGCGCGCTACGGCTATACCGATAGCTATCCCGAGGCCGCGCTGGACGAGGCCGAGGGGCTTTCGCTCGATGTGTCCGCGGCGCTTAAGGACCCGCTCCGCCGCGATCTGCGCGACCGCTTTGTCATCACGATCGACCCGGTCGACGCGCGCGACTTTGACGATGCCATTTCGCTGGAGCGTACGCCCGAGGGTGGCTACAAGCTGGGTGTGCATATCGCCGACGTTTCACACTATGTGGCTTGGGACGGACATATCGATCTTGAGGCTCGCCATCGCACGACATCGGTGTATCTGGCCGATCGCGTGCTTCCCATGCTGCCCGAACGCCTGTCCTGTGACCTGTGCTCGCTTCGCCCTGACGAGGACCGTCTTGCGTTTACCGTCGATATCGAGCTCGATGCGCAGGGTCGCGTGCGGCATTACGATCCGTACCCCAGCGTGATTCGCTCGCGTGTGCGTATGGACTATGACGGCGCCGAGGCGCTGCTGGTGCGTGCCGGCGCGGTTGAGTATTCGGTGCTGGAGGGTGCAGCCGAGGATGTTGCGGCTGCCGAGACCTCGCGCGAGGAAGCGCTTGAGCGCGGTCTTGCGTGCGAGAAGGCCGCCCGCGGCTACAACATCGACCTCGGCGATTTCCTTGTCGCCGCCAACGAACTCGCCGAACTTCGCCGTCGTATTCGTCGCGCCCACGGCTCAGTCGATTTTGACACGGCCGAGATTCGCGCTCTATTGGATGAGGACGGAGTACCCGTGCAGATTGTGGCGCGTGAGCGTTCGCGTGCCACGTCGCTTATCGAGGAAGCCATGCTGCTCGCCAACGAGTGCGTTGCAGAGTGGCTGGCAGACCGTGATATCGAGGCCTGCTATCGCGTGCATGAAGATCCGAGCCCCGATAGCCTGCACGGTGCCGCCGTTGCGCTGGCGCAGCTAGGCATCATCGACGATCGCCGTGCTGCCGGTATTGCCCTGGGGAGCCCCGATGAGCTGCAGGCTGCAGTCGATGCTGCCGCCGGTACGGCCAACGCACCGCTCGTTAACACGCTGCTTCTGCGCAGCATGCAGCGCGCGCTGTACAAGCCGCGCAACGAGGGCCACTTTGCGCTCGCCGCGCCGTGCTACTGTCACTTTACGAGTCCCATCCGTCGCTACCCCGATCTGGTGGTGCACCGCGTACTCAAGCTGCAGTTGGCCTATGAGCAGCTGGGCGGCAAGGACGCCCTGGTCCGTACGCCGCGCCTGATCGGCAAGGGGCGCGAGTCACTGCCGCGCATTCTGCCGCAGATCTGCCGCGCATGCAGCGATGCCGAGCGCGCGGCAGATGCCGCCAGCCATGCGACGCAAAAGATCAAGATTGCCCAGTACTATGAGGACCGTCTGGGCGAGCGCTATGCCGGAACCGTCTCGTGGGTTAGCAGCATGGGCCTTTTTGTGCGCTTGGACCTAACGCAGGCCGAAGGCTTGGTTTCGATCAAGAGTCTGGGCAACGAGTGGTTCGATTTCGACGAGGACGCGCTCACGCTCACAGGTGCCGACACGGGCACCCGTTACGAGCTGGGGCAGCGCGTGATTATCGAGGTCTCGCGCGTCAATACCACGCGTGGGCACTTGGACTTTAAGCTTATCCATTAGCTAAATCCCGACTCGTGGCGAGAGAGCGGAGGGCGGCCTTTCGGGACCGCCCTTCGCATTTGAATCGTGGCTACCTTGCCGTCTGCTCGGCCGCCCGCTTACCTGCTATTTGAGAGGTAAAACCTACCAAAATAAACCTGTCCCTTTTGTCAGGTTTACAAGAAAGCGGGGATGAGATGGCGACGGTGTACGGTTATGCGCGGGTGAGTTCGCGCGATCAGAATCTTAATCGGCAGCTGGATGCGCTGGGCGCCTATGGCGTGGGCTCGGCGAATATTTATGCCGACCATGCGAGCGGCAAGGACTTCGATCGACCGCGTTATCGCGAGCTGCTGCACGTCCTGGGAGACGGGGACGTGCTGGTGGTGCTTTCTATCGACCGACTTGGCCGTAATTACTCCGAGATTCTTGAGGAATGGCGACGCATTACCAAGGTGCTCGGGGTTGCCATTGTGGTGTTGGATATGCCATTGCTTGACACGCGCGCCAGGGCCAGCGGCGCGCCGGATGTGACTAACACCCTGATTGCCGATATTGTGCTGCAGCTGCTGAGCTACGTGGCGCAGGTGGAGCGCGAGAATATCCATCGGCGCCAGGCGGAGGGGATTGCAGCGGCGCGGGCGCGAGGGGTCCGTTTCGGTCGACCTCGCAAGCCATGCCCTCCTCAGTTTGAGCTGGTGCGCGATAGCTATGAGGCGGGCGATATTACCCGCAGCCAGGCAGCAAAGTGCCTGGGCGTGTGCGTGGGGACGTTCGATCGCTGGATGCGCGAGGCGGGGTAGGGTTTTGCGTCGCTTTGTCGCTTCCTGTTGCGATTCAAATTTTGATACGGTGACGATGCCATTTGGGGCTACACTCGCTGATATTCAAAAAAGGAGGTTGACCCTTGGCGCGCGTAAAACAAATAATCGGATGGACCGCGATCGTTCTGTTCGCTGCAACGCTGGCGGGCATCTGGGTGCTGACGGAGCAAAATGCGGTGGAGACGTCGTTGCTGAGCGAGTCCACCGCGCGTGTGGTGGAGGGTCAGGCTACGGGCGTTCAGGCTGTCGATGCCACGGGTGAAGCTCAGGCGGAGAACGGAATGACCGGGGGCACCGATTCGGCTGCCTCGAATGTCCGGTCTGGCCGACTTGCTTCCATTCGCATGTGGGTGGGCACGAACGTCCGTCGCGTTGCCCATACTGTAGAGTTTTTCTTCGTCGGATTGTTCGCCTCGGTGGTCGTGGTTTGCTTTTCCAAGCGTCCGTGGAGCGTATGCTCCCGTTGCGTGCCCGTATTGCTCTTTTGCGCCGCCTGCTCCGTTGGCGATCAGGTACATAAGATCTTTGTTCCCGGCAGGCATTTCGACGTTATCGATTTAGGATTCGATGCTGCGGGCTATGTCATCGCCATGCTGTTGGTATTGCTGACGGCGGCGTTGGTGCGCCATGCGACTCGGCCGATCGGCGCCCATGCGAGGCGCTAGCCGGTAACAAACCCGTTTCTGATAATGCGACCTTGTTGAATTATTTTGTGTCGCGCGTATTTCCGAGCGGTCGGATTTGAGGGGCGAGCGGTAGAACGCTCGCCCTTTGTGCGCCACGATGCGGCACAATGTACCGCAAAAGCTGTTTGTATCCGGTACGAATCGGTCGTTGGTCTTTAATTCTTCTCAACGGAGGTGTTTGAGATGGCAAACGGATTGCTTTTGCGGCTTCGCGAGCGTGAGCTCAGCGCGAGCCCGGCGGAACGCAATGTCATCGCATATGTAAGCGCTCATCCGCACGAGGTGGTCGGGCTGTCCGTCCGCGGTCTTGCCGATGTCACGTTCTCCTCGCCCTCGAGCATTTTGCGCTTTTGCAAGCGTTTGGGTTTTGCGGGCTACAAGGAGTTCCAGCGCGAACTGATTGCCGAGCTGGCGCTCTTAGGTGACAAGAAAGACGTAGCTCTCGAGGACATCTCCATGGATGACAGCGTCGAACGCATCGTGGGGAAGGTGATGAAAAGCAACGTGCGCACGATCGAGGCGACGGCGCGAACGCTCGATTACACCGTCTTGGAGCGATGCGCGGCCCGTCTTAAGCGGGCACGCGCGGTCAATCTGTTCGGTATTGGTGCTTCTCGTTTGGTCGCGCACGACCTGGCGCAAAAGCTCATGCGTGTCGACAAAGAGTGCCATCTGTACGACGACTGGCATGATCAGCTCTTATGTGCCAAGAACATGCATGAGGGCGATATGGCAATCGCCTTTAGTTACTCGGGCTTGACGCAAGAGGTGCTGGACTGCACCGCCGAGGCTCAACGCCACAACTGTCCCGTAGTGGCCGTTACCAAAGTAGATGGATCATCCAAGCTTGCCACCATGGCCGATGCCGTGCTCGGCGTCGCTGCGAGTGAACCCTTGGTCCGCAGCGGTGCCATGGCTTCGCGTATGGCCCAGCTTATGGTTGTCGATGCCCTGTACGCTGCTTACGTTGCCAGCGACTACGAACGGGCGACGCATGTCATTAAGCAAAACTACATCGAGAAACAGGAAAGATGAGGTGAATGAAATGCTCGATTTAACAAAATTCACGACCGAACAGCGTAATCAAAGGTCAATGGACCTCGATACGATGACATCGCTGCAAATCGTCACGACGATGAACGATGAGGATCTTCGTGCCGTCCAGTCGGTCACGAAAGTGTTGCCCCAGGTTGCCACAGCAATCGACTGGGCTGCTGAGACACTCGAGCGCGGCGGGCGCGTCTTTTACATGGGCGCGGGCACCAGCGGTCGTCTGGGCGTACTCGACGCTTCGGAGTGTCCGCCCACGTTTGGCGTGTCACCCGATCTGATTGTCGGGCTCATTGCCGGAGGCGAGACGGCGTTTATCAAGGCTGTCGAAGGTGCCGAAGACAGCGAGGAGCTTGGCGCGAACGACCTACGAGAGCGTGGACTCTCGGACAAGGATCTTGTCGTTGGCCTGGCGGCAAGCGGTCGTACTCCCTACGTGGTGGGCGGCCTTGTGTACGCCAAGGCAACTGGGTGCAAGACCATTGCAATCGCCTGCAACCAAGGGTCGAAGATCGGGGAGAGCGCAGATCTTGCCATTGAGCCCGTGCCCGGTCCCGAGGTGCTGACCGGCTCAACGAGGCTCAAGGCGGGAACGGTTCAAAAGCTCATTCTCAACATGATTTCGACCGGTGCCATGGTCAAGATTGGCAAGGTGTACCAAAACCTGATGGTCGATGTGCAGCAGACGAACGAGAAGTTGGTGGTGCGCGGCCAGAACATCGTGATGGAAGCGACCGACTGCACGCGCGAGCGCGCTGTTCAGGCGCTTGCGGATGCCGGCGGCCACGTAAAAACCGCTATTGTCTCGGTGCTGTTGGACTGCAATGCCGAGCAGGCTGCGGTAGCTCTTGAACGGGCGCACGGCCATGTCCGTACTGCGGTGAGTGGCCATGAGAAGAGCAATGCCGACGCCCAATAGGTGCGCGGCGCGAGCTGATATGACATCCAGACGAGATACCCAATACAAGGAGGAGTTATGACGAACAAAGAGCTGGCCCAAAAGCTGTTGGACCTTTTGGGCGGTAAAGACAACGTGCTCGCAAACGCGGCGTGCATGACGCGCCTGCGCGTGACCGTCAAAGACACGGGCAACGTCGACACGGAGGGTATTAAGGCACTCGACGGCGTGATGGGCCTGGTCGAGGACGACACGATGCAGATCGTGCTGGGTCCGGGCAAGGTGAATAAGGTGCTCGAGGAGTTCTCCAAGCTCACCGGCCTTGCGAAAGGCGTTGCCGACGAGAGCGTGGTTGACGCTGCGGCCACAAACAAGGCCGCGCAGAAGGCCAAGTACGAGTCCAAGCCGGTTCAGGCCTTCCTCAAGAAGATTTCCAATGTCTTCGTCGCCCTGCTTCCCGGCATCATTGCGGCTGGCCTCATCAACGGTATCTGCAACGTCATTAACGTCTCGACGGCAGGAGCGCTTGCAGGCGAGTGGTGGTACCAGGGCATTCGTTCCATGGGCTGGGCCCTGTTTGCCTATCTGCCTATCTTGGTGGGCTATAACGCGGCACGTGAGTTTGGTGGTTCCGCTGCGCTGGGCGGCATCGCCGGCATGATGTGCATCGCCAACAGTGCCATGCCCCTGCTTGCGCCTGGCGCGGCTGATCCTGCCACTGCCATTCTGCTGCCGCTCACCAATGCGCAGTACAACCCCGCAGCGGGCGGCATGATCGCGGCTCTCATCGCTGGCGCATTTTTTGCCTGGATGGAGCGTCAGATTCGCAAGGTTATGCCCAACGCACTCGACACGTTCTTGTCCCCGCTGCTGGTGCTCATCATCGGCGCCTTTGCTCTGATGCTCGTCATCCAGCCGGTTGGTGCATGGCTGACGACTGCCATCTTTAGCGTTTTGACCTTTATCTTCGAGAAGCTGGGCGTCCTGGGCGGCTATATCCTGTCGGCAGGCTTCTTGCCGCTGGTTTCCGTCGGCCTGCATCAGGCGCTCACGCCGATCCACGCTATGCTCAACGATCCCGACGGCGCTACCAAGGGTATCAATTACCTGCTTCCCATCCTTATGATGGCTGGCGGCGGCCAGGTCGGTGCCGGTTTGGCGCTGTACTTTAAGACCAAGAACGCCAAGCTCAAGAAGTACGTCGCAGAGTCCATTCCCGTTGGAATCCTGGGTGTGGGCGAGCCTCTGATGTATGCTGTTACGCTGCCGCTCGTTCGTCCGTTTGTGACGGCCTGCCTGGGTGCCGGATTTGGCGGCGCGCTCGCGGCGCTGCTTCACATCGGCACGGTTTCTCAGGGCGTTTCCGGTCTGTTTGGCCTGCTGATCGTCGTTCCTGGCCAGCAGCTCGGCTACGTTGCCGCTATGCTGCTAGCCTATGCCGCCGGCTTTGTCCTGACGTGGTTCTTTGGCGTCGACGAGCAGAAGATCAACGAGTTCTTTGGCGAGTAGTTTGATATCGCGAGCCGTGTTGCTCAGGGCTCGCGGAGCGCGGCAGATTTCTTGATGATATGGTTGTGCCGGCGGGGCTAACTGCTCCGTCGGCCTTTTTTAAAGGAGCGTTGAAGCGTGAAAACGGGTATTTCGATTTATCTTTCCAGCCCTCTGCAGGATATTGAGCGGACGATTGAGCGTGGTGCCGCGGCGGGTGCGCACTATGCGTTTACCTCACTGCATATTCCCGAGGATGGGGGAGCGGCGTATGCCGATAAGGTCCGTCATGTGCTGTCGCTGCTTTCCGCCCGCGGCATTGCGCTCATTGCCGATGTGGGGCCGCGTACGTGCGATTTACTCGGGCTTGAGCGTATCGAGGACCTGCGCGATCTGGGGTTGGAATACCTTCGTTTGGACTATGGCTTTAGCGCCCAGCGGGTCGCGGAGCTGTCCGGTGTATTTCGCATTGTGGTCAATGCATCGACGGTGAGTTCTGATGAAATCGCATCGTGGCGTGAAGCCGGCGCCGATGTGACTCGTTTTGCCGCCTGCCACAATTTTTACCCCAAGCCTTATACCGGTTTAGCTCTGGAGGACATTGCTCGGGTGAATCTTCGTCTTGCGGCGCTTGGATTCGAAATCATGGCTTTTGTGCCGGGTGATGCTAACGTTCGCGGGCCGGTATTCGAGGGACTGCCGACGGTCGAGGCGCAGCGCGGTCGCGCGTCAAAGGTTGCTCTCAATATGCTTGAGCTTGCACATGGCGCCGATTGCGACATTGTGTTGGTCGGCGACCCCGATCTTTCCGATGCGGGCTGGGCGCAGTTTGCTCAAGTTTCCGCCGGATACGTGGACCTGCAATGCGAGCTTGAGCTCGGTTATGCCTATGCGCGCGGGCAGATTCATCACGACCGGCCCGACTCGAGCGTCTTCATCTTTAGGTCTCAGGAGTCACGTACGACGCTTAAGCCGGATTCCGTGCCGACGGATGCCGGAGCCGGCCTGCCGCGAAAGGCGGGGTCGATCGCTGTGAGCAATAGCGGATATGGGCGCTACGAAGGCGAGCTTGAGATTGCGCGGGTCGATCTTCCCGGTGACGAGCGCATGAACGTTGCGGGCCATATCACGCCCGAGGCAATGGAGCTGCTGCCGTTCATTAAACGCGGATTCGGGGTACGGTTCGTTTAGCGTGTGACCCGTGGGCTACAATTGGCCCATCATACGAAGGCGCCTCGTGTGGCGTGTGCCTGCGTTGGCCGATCTATATTCGGAGGATTCCCATGACCGTACTGTTTGTTGAATATCCCAAGTGCTCGACCTGTAAGAAGGCCAAGGCATGGCTGGACGAACATGGGGTAGAGTATATCGATCGCGATATCGTTTTGGACAATCCCACGGCTGATGAGCTTGCGACCTGGATTGCTCGTTCGGGGCTGCCGGTGCGGCGCTTCTTTAATTCGTCGGGCATGAAATATCGAGAGCTGGGCCTGAAGGCGCGTCTGGACGCGGGCATGACGGATCGGGAGTGCTACGAGCTGCTGGCGACCGACGGCATGCTGGTCAAGCGTCCGCTGCTGGTGGGCGACGACTTTGTGATTCCCGGCTTTAGGGAATCGGCTTGGGCCGAGGCGTTGCTGTAGCGGCTGCGGAAAGTGCGACCCGTTTTGTGTGCTCAGGGTGGGACGCACTTTCCGCCGGCGGGCCTGCCCCAGTCAGTCCGCCAGCTGTGCCCATTCGTGCGGATCGTAGACCTTTACGTGTTTGTTGGGCTTGCCGCTCCAGTACTCCTCGTCCATAAAGGGCAGATATGCCTGAACGCCGGGGCAGATAAAGGGAATCCGCTGCTGTTGCAGTCGCTCGCGCTGACGCTGCTCCAGGTGCGCCTCGGATATGACGGTCGGCATGCCGGACAGCTCGACGAGACTTGCCTGGATTCGCTTAAGGTCGGGGAGTCCCGCGTGCCATGACATCCGCATGATCAAAAAGGATGCACGGCGGTATTTTGCCTGCACCACAGTAATGGCGGGGCGCAGTGTGGGATGGATTTTGTCCCGTTCGGGCCAAAGGTCGGCAGTGATCTCAAGGCCCAGGGTCTCCCATAGGTAATCAAGCTCTTCGTCCATGGCGCCTCGATATCTACGTGATCATTGATACTTCGATTGTGTTGCCTGGTGCTATCGTTTTCGCGGTAGAATCTGCCAACGGTTGACGGCTACCGCTCGCGGCGTTTTGCCCTTCGTGTACAGCGGTCGGCTTCACAGGTCCTTCACGGGTTGGACTAAATTAGGCCAATTTGACTGAATTTCAAAAAAGTCAAAATTGGGGCTTGCGTCATGGCGAGACTTCCCGTATATTTCTTTCTTGCGCAAAGGCACAGCCGAGCGCAGCGATGCAGTTATTGGGATGTCGTCTAATGGCAGGACAGCGGATTCTGGTTCCGTCAATGGGGGTTCGACTCCCTCCATCCCAGCCATTGCATTTGCTACATATGGCCCGTTCGTCTAGCGGTTTAGGACGCCGCCCTCTCAAGGCGGAGATCACCAGTTCGAATCTGGTACGGGCTACCAAAATTGAACGCCCGGGCCTCGTAAGAGACCCGGGTTTTGTGTATTGACCGTATATACGGCGCCTGCCGTGTTTCGCTCAGATCGAGGAGTAGCCATGGATCTGCCCATCAGCTTGCAAGACATCACGTATGCCGAGAACTATCTGGCGCAGGGCGACCTGGCTACGGCGACGCCGCTGCTGGAGCGTCTGGTGGAGCTCGCCGAGGAGTATATCGACGCTGAGTGCAAGACGGAGGAGAAGCGCCAATACTTTAGCTTCGATAGCAAGTTTGAGCGCTTGGCCTATCGCCGCGTGGAGAAGGATCCGCGCGAGCTCGTGCAGGTCGAGGTGCCGTTTGACCGCCTGTACTCTGATATGGCGTTTGCCTACATTCGCCAGCAGGATTATGTGAGCGCTCGTAATGCCCTGATGCAGGCTGTGCGTTGGGACCCCATGAACTGCAACTACCGCCTGGATCTGGCCGAGCTGTTCCGCGCACTCGAGGACAAGCAGGAATGGGCATCGCTCTCGTTCTCGGTGCTGGAGCGTGCAAGCGATGGCAAGTGCGCCGCCCGCGCTTACGCCAATCTAGGCCAGTACTTCTTGGAGCCCGAGACCGAGAACGTTTCGGCTGCCGTGGGCTGCGCGCGTCTGGCGCTGCGCCTGGCGCCCAACGATGCGCATACGACGCGCCTGCTCAACAAGATCCATACCACCTATCCGGATGCCGCCGATGAGAGCGACGACCACGTGATGGGTGAACTGGCCCTGCAAGGCGTGCCGACCTCGCCTTCGGCCGAGATTGCCATCTGCCTGATTATGTGCGCGACCGATGCTGCAAGTGACGGCGACAAGCAGGAGGCGACGCGCCTGACGGTGCGTGCTCGCGACTTGGTGGGCGAGGAGGCCTGCGCGGCGATTATCAAACTGGTGCGCGAGAGCGACGCCGAGCTCAATGCCGAGCGCAAGGCAAAGCGCGAGGCTGCGGGCTCAAACGCCGACGGCGCCAAGGAGGCCGGCGATGCCCAGTAGGCGCGAGCGCAAACTCATTTCCAAGAATCGCTCGGCACATCACGAGTACTTTATCGATGAGACATTTGAGTGCGGTATTGAACTGAGTGGCACCGAGGTCAAGTCGATTCGCGAGCGCGCCTGCCAGATCACCGATACCTTCGCGCTGATCCGCGGCGGGGAGTGCTGGCTCGTCGGCCTGCATATCCACCCTTATAGCCATGGTGGCGTGTGGAATCGCGATCCCGACCGTCGGCGTCGTCTGCTGCTGCACCGCAAGGAGATCGACTTTCTTGACGGCAAACTTCGCAACCGTGGTTATGCGCTGGTTCCGTTGGAACTCTACTTTAATACCGACGGCCGCGTAAAGCTGCTGCTGGGTCTGGGTCGCGGCAAGAAGCTCTACGACAAGCGCGAGGACATGGCCAAGCGTGATGTCCAACGCGAGATCGACCGCGCCCTTAAGGAACGCAACCGCTAGGCGCTCTATATAAGTTGCGGTGAGATACGGACTGTTTTGCCTGTTTGAGGGGCTATTCAGTCCCTATTTCACCGCAACTGCGGGCGTCTCATCTTTCTTACTGTTCTGACACATATGTCTCAAAGGCGGCGTCCGTTATGGGTGCCGCCTTTTTTGTGGGTACATACATTCATGAGGTTCCAACCCGAGCTAGGGGAGTGATCGTTATGGACAAAACTGCGTTCTTTACCATGCCGAGCGGTCTGTACGTGGTGAGCGCTGCGGCAGACGGGCTGCGCGCCGGCTGCGTCATCAACACTGCGGTGCAGGTGACGTCCATGCCGCCGCGTATTTCGGTTGCTGTGAACAAGGACAATGTCACCTCGGGCGTCATCGCATCGGCCAAAGCGTTCGCGCTGACCGTGATCGATCAGACGGCCGACATGCTCTACATCGGTAACTTTGGGTTCCGCACCAGCAGCGATTATGACAAGTTTGCCAAATACGAGACCCGCGAGACGGCTCTGGGCATGCCCTATGTGCCCGAGCATGCGGCGGCCCTGTTTAGCTGCCGTTTGATCGACACTGTGGATGTGGGCACGCATCTGCTGTTTATTGGCGAGGTCGAGGATGCCGAGCGCCTGAGCGACGAGACGCCGCTGACGTACGACTACTATCACAAGGTGCTAAAGGGCAAGACACCGCCCAAAGCCTCGTCGTATCAAGGCTAGAAATGTTCTAAAAATACTTGCATTATGTTATTGAGAATATATACTAATAAGTAAGTACACCAGCAGTCACGTTCGAGAGGAGAACATCATGGCTGAGGAGAAGAAGACGTATAAGTTTGTGTGCACCGTTTGCGGTTACGAGGTTGAGGTCGACACGCCCGAGCTGCCCGAGGACTACGTGTGCCCGGTCTGCGGCGTCGGCCCCGATGAGTTTGAGCTTGTCGAGGAGTAGCTCGTAGACACACGACTTGCAACAACATATAGCTCTGTCCAAGGGTCCCGGTCGAATTCTCGGCCGGGACCCTTTTGATTTATCTGACGGTTTAAAACGGTCTCACGTGTTACAGATTGAGACGTTATATCTGGACAGTCACGCCATCCCAATTACATCCCCGTTAGCAGCACGATGTCGAGAATCGTCACGATGACGCTGATCCCTACGAGCAGCGCGTTGAGCGGGCGCGAGTTGGCGTATTTGCCCATAACGCGGGGCGAACTGGTGAGTCGTATGAGCACAAAGACCGTAATCGGCAACTGAAGCGACAGCAGCGCCTGACTCCAGATGAGACCCTCAAAAGGATTCGGGACGACCAAGCACGCCGCCACTGCGCCGACGAAACAAGCCGCCACCCCGATCGAGGAATGTCGGTCGTGGATGTCGTATTCCTCGTCGAACATGCCTGCGGTGATGGTGCCCGCCGCCATGCCCGCCGTCACACTACTCGATATACCCGCAAACAGCAGTGCCACCGCAAAGATGGCCGAGCTTGCCGGGCCCAGAATGGGGGAGAGCGTGGCCGCTGCGACGGCGAGGTCGTCTACGACAATGCCGTGCGCAAAGAAGGTCGTTGCGGCCAGGATGACCATGGCCGAGTTGATCGCCCAGCCCACGCCCATCGAAAAGAGCGTGTCGAAGAGCTCGTAGCGCAGACGTTCCTCGATAACCTGCTCGCCTTGGCCTTCGAAGTGCATGGATTGGATGACCTCGGAGTGCAGGAAGAGGTTGTGAGGCATAACGACCGCGCCTAGGACACTTACGATAATCGCGGCCGAGCCGGTGGGCATACTGGGTGTGATCCAGCTTGCGGCGGCCATCGGCCAGTTGACCTTGACTAGCGTGAGCTCGGCCAAAAACGAGAGTCCTACCACGCCCACGAAGGCGATGATCCATCGCTCGGCACGCTTGTAGGAGTTCGTCATGAGCATCGCCATCGATACTGTCGCCACGATGACGCAGCCCGCGCGCACGGGCAGCCCAAAGAGCATCTGGAGCGCGATCGCACCGCCCAGGACTTCGGCCATGGCGGTGGCGATGGTCGCGAGATAGGCGCTGGCAAGCACCGTGCGCCCAACGAAGCGGGGAAGGTAACGTGTCGTGGCCTCGGCAAGACAGGCGCCCGTGGCGATACCCAGGTGTGCCGCGTTGTGCTGCAGCACAATGAGCATAATTGTGGACAGCGTGACGATCCACAGCAGTGCGTAGCCAAACTGCGAGCCCGCGGCCATATTGGAGGCCCAGTTGCCCGGATCGATAAAGCCGACGGTCACGAGCAGCCCGGGGCCGATATGCCGGGCGATATCCAGACCTCCGTGGCCTCCGGTGCGGTGCGAGCCAAAGTGTTGTTTGAGATGGTTGAGCATGGTGAGCTCCTGCGTGCCGTTTGTTTGACGCCGCAAAGGATACCCGTTTTATGCTAAAAAGTTAACCAAGACTAACAAAATTGTTGTATTTGAATAGGATGGTGAAAGGGGATTACCGAAATGTCTTGATCTGTAACAACTAAGGATGGAAATTGGGTCTAGGTGTTACAGATCAAGACAGGAAGAAATGGTCCTATGGAAAATCTCGATCTGTAACAGTTAGCTGCAAAAACCGGCCCTTCGTGTTACAGATCGAGACATTCGGAACTGTCTCTCGAAAACATCTCAATCTGTAACATCTAGGCGCCAAAATTGGGTCTTCCTGTTACAGATTGAGATGTTTGAAGCGGTGAGCTTACAGGCCGAACTTGGGGCCCTTGTTGTCGTCCTTGAGGTCGGCGGTGTCCACTCGTAGGGCGTGCGTTACGCGATTGTTTCGAAACGGGCGGGAAACACAACGGGCCGGCGATGCACCTAGTATGCCTAGTCAACTGACTGTCTAACACCTAGGGGAGGATCGCGATGCAGGCAGATTCCGCTCAGCAGCAGGGCCTTTATCGCCCCGAATTCGACCACGATGCATGTGGCATCGGCGCGCTTGCCGATATCAACGGCGAGCGCCATCACCAGATTCTGGACGACGCACTGTCCATTCTGGTCAACTTGGAGCACCGCGGCGGTACGGGACTCGAGAAGAACACCGGCGACGGCGCCGGCATCCTGTTCCAGGTTCCGCATCATTTTTTTCGCAAAGAGGCTCAAAAGTGCGGCCAGATTCTGCCGGCAGAGGGCGACTATGGCGTGGCCATGCTGTTCTTCCCGCAGGACGACAAGGGCGTAGAGGATGCCCGTCGCGTGTTTGAGGAGGGCTGCGCCGAAGCCGGCGTTCCGCTGCTCTTTTGGCGTGAGGTACCGGTCGACCCGCACGACCTGGGCGAGACGGCCCGCGCCTGCATGCCTACCATCCTGCAGGCCTTCCTGGGCCGTCCGGACGACACACCCGCCGGTGATGCCTTTGAGCGCCGCCTATACGTGTGCCGCCGCACCATCGAGAAAAAGGCCGACGCCGAGTTTGCCCTGCGCGACAAGATCTTCTACGTGTGCTCCATGAGCTCGCGCACCATCGTGTACAAGGGTATGCTGGTCGCCACGCAGATGCGCCGCTTCTTCATCGATCTCAACGACGCCGCCGTCAAAACGGCCGTGGCGCTCGTCCACTCGCGCTACTCCACCAACACCACGCCCAGTTGGGAGCGCGCGCACCCCAACCGCTTTATCATCCACAACGGCGAGATCAACACCCTCAAGGGCAACGTCAACTGGATCCGCGCCCGCGAACCCAACCTGTACAGCCCCGTGCTGCAGCACGATCTTGAGCGCGTGATGCCCATCATCAACCGCGAGGGCTCCGATTCCGCGATTCTGGACAACGTGCTTGAGTTTTTGGTCATGAACGGCCGTCCGCTCACGCGTGCCGCATCCATGCTGCTGCCCGAGCCATGGGACCACAACGACAGTCTGAGCGAGGAGCGCCGCGCCTACGACGCCTACCAGTCAATGCTCATGGAGCCGTGGGACGGCCCGGCGGCCATCGCCTTTACCGACGGTCGCACGCTGGGTGCCGCCCTCGACCGTAACGGCCTGCGTCCCGCTCGCTACTATGTGACGCGCGACGGTCGCTTTATGCTGGCAAGCGAGGTGGGCACCATCGAGGTGAGCCCCGAGAACATCCTGACGAGCGGCTGTCTGGGGCCGGGCCAGATGCTCGAGGTCGATTTTGCCCGCGGCCGCGTGATCTACAACGACGAGCTGCGCGCCCGCTATGCTAAGGAAAAGCCCTACCGTGATTGGATTGCCGAGGAGACGCTGACCGTTGACGCGCTTGATGAGCCCGTTGCGGCAACGCCCGCCGAGGACGCCGAGGTGCCCGCCGCCGTGCGCATGGCCAAGCTCGGCTACCACTGGGATGACGTCGACGAGGTCGTGCGTCCCATGGCCCAGCAGGGCAAGGCGCCGCTCGCCTCGATGGGCATCGACGCGCCGCTGGCCTGCCTGTCCAAGAAGACGCGCTCGTTCTTTGGCTACTTCTATCAGCTGTTCGCTCAGGTCACGAACCCGCCGATCGACGCCCTACGCGAGCATATGGTCACCTCGACCACGCTCTACCTGGGCAACCACGGTAACCTGCTCGAGGACTCCCGTACGGCCTGCCAGCTGGTGCGTCTGGAGCGCCCGCTGCTCAACGAGGAGGAGTTCGACCGCATTTGCGCCATCGACCGCGTGGGCTTTAAGACCCGCCGTTTCCGTGCCGTCTACCGCCGCGATGCCGGCGAGGGTGCGCTGCAGGCTGCGCTCAAGCAGCTTGCAGAGGACGTTGAGGCCGCGGTCCGCGACGGCGTGAACATCGTGGTGTTGAGCGATCGTGCCGCTGCGGGCGAGGTGCCCGTACCGTCGCTGCTCGCCGTGGGCTGCGTTCACAATCACTTGATCCGCGCTGGCGTGCGCACCTTTGCCGACATCGTGGTGGAGTGTGGCGACGCCGTGTCCCCGCACGACTTTGCGGCGCTGGTGGGCTACTCCGCGAGCGGCATCTATCCGTACAACGCGCATGCGTGCATTCGCGACTTGGCGGCGCACGGCGATCTGGACGTGACAGCCGAGCAGGGCATCGCCAACTACAACAAGGCTGCGACTGCCGGGATCGTTTCCATCATGTCCAAGATGGGCATCTCCACGGTGCAGAGCTACCATTCGGCGCAGATCTTCGAGGCCGTGGGCTTTACGCCGGAGTTTGTCAACGCGTACTTCGCCGGCACGGTGAGCCGTGTGGGTGGTATGGGCGTCGAGGACGTTGAGCGCGAGCAAAACGAGCGCTACGACACTGCGCTCGCTATTCTTAAGAGCCCGGCTCCCGATCAGCTGCCCACGCTGGGTCTGACCAAGTGGCGCCCGCTCGGCGGCGAGGATCACCTTATCGACCCGCAGACCGTCTACCTGCTGCAGACCGCCTGCCACGAGGACAGCTACGACACCTTTAAGGAGTACAGCGCCCGCCTGCACCGCACCGGCCGTGCCGTGCGCCTGCGTGACCTGCTGGACTTTAATGCCAACGGTCGCACGCCGGTTTCGCTCGACGAGGTGGAGCCCGCGCTCAACATCGTCCGCCGCTTTAACACCGGCGCCATGTCGTACGGTTCCATCAGCAAAGAGGCGCACGAGTGCATGGCCATCGCCATGAACCGCCTGCACGGCCGTTCCAACTCCGGCGAGGGCGGCGAGGATCCGCGCCGCGAGACCCCGCTGGCTAACGGTGACTCCAAGAACTCCGCCATCAAGCAGGTGGCAAGCGCGCGCTTTGGCGTGACGAGCCGCTACCTGTGCAGCGCCTTCGAGATTCAGATCAAGATGGCCCAGGGCGCCAAGCCTGGCGAGGGTGGCCACCTGCCCGGTAAGAAGGTCTACCCCTGGATTGCCGAGGTCCGTCAGTCCACGCCCGGCATCGGCCTGATCTCGCCTCCGCCGCACCACGACATCTACTCCATCGAGGACCTGGCGGAGCTTATCTTCGATCTTAAGAACGCCAACCCCGGCGCACGCGTGTCGGTCAAGCTGGTCAGCGAGGCCGGCGTCGGCACCATCGCCACCGGTGTGGCCAAGGGTGCCGCCGACAAGATCTTGATCAGCGGCCACAATGGCGGCTCGGGTGCCGCTGCGCGCGACTCTATCTGGCACGCGGGTCTGCCGCTGGAGCTTGGCCTTGCCGAGGCCCAGCAGACGCTGCTGCAAAACGGTTTGCGCTCACGCGTGGTGCTCGAGGCCGACGGCAAGCTCATGGACGGCACCGACGTCGCCGTCGCCTGCCTGCTGGGTGCCGAGGAGTTTGGCTTTGCGACCATGCCGCTCATCTCCATGGGCTGCCTCATGCAGCGCGACTGCCAGCAGGATACCTGCCCGGCCGGCATCGCTACGCAAAACTGCCGCCTGCGTCGCGGCTTCCGCGGCAAGCCAGAGCACGTCGAGCACTTTATGCTCTTTGTTGCCGAGCAGCTGCGCGAGGTCATGGCGAGCCTGGGCTTCCGCACCGTCGACGAGATGGTCGGCCATCCCGAGTGCCTGCGCCAGATCGAGGTCCCGGGCAACCGCAAGGCCAACCTGCTCGATCTGTCGCCCGTGCTGGCAAGCGCGACCTGTGAGTTTGGTGCCCACATCCCGGGCGCCGACGGCCGTCACTTCCTGCCCCAGATGGCTGCGGACAGCGAGCTCGACAAGACGCTCGACTCCACGCTGTTTGTGCCCTATACGGCCGATGCCCGTGCACACCTGCGCCCGATTCGCTTCCGCGCCGACATCGCCAACGTCAACCGTTGCGTGGGCACCATCTTGGGCAACGCGGTGACCAAGGCGCATCCCGAGGGCCTGCCCGCCGGCTCCATCACCATCGATTGCGATGGTTCGGCCGGTCAGAGCTTTGGCGCTTTCCTGCCGCGCGGCATTACGCTCAACGTGTGCGGCGACGCCAACGACTACTTTGGCAAGGGCCTTTCGGGCGGCGAGGTGTCGGTGCGCCCCAACCCGCATGCGACCTACAAGTTCGACGAGAACATCATCGTGGGCAACGTTGCGTTCTTTGGCGCCACGAGCGGTCGCGGCTTCATTAACGGCCTGGCCGGCCAGCGCTTTGGCGTACGCAACTCCGGTGCCACGGTGGTGGTCGAGGGCTGCGGCAACCATGGCTGCGAGTACATGACGGGAGGTCTGGCGCTCATCCTGGGCGAGGTCGGGCAGAACTTTGCCGCCGGCATGACGGGCGGCGTGGCCTATGTCTTTGACCAATACGGCACGCTCGACGCCCGTGTGAACCACGAGAGCGTGGAGCTCAAGGCCCCGACGGCCGGTGAGCTGGCGCAGATTCGCGAGCTCATCCAGGGGCACGTGGACGCGACGCAGAGTCCGCGCGGAATTAAGCTGCTCTACAGCTTCGACTCGATGAGCAAGCACTTTGTGAAGGTCATTCCGACCGAGTACGAGCGCGTACTGGCGATCGTCGCTGCGGGCGAGGCCGTGGGCAAGACGCATGCGCAGGCCGAGGAGCTGGCGTTTGACATCGTGACCGGTCGCGCGAGTGCCGCGGATGTTGCTCGCTTTGATGTCGCGGGCGGTGCTGCGGGTGCTGCGTCCGTGGCCGCTACCGGTTCTGTTGCTTCGACCAAGAAGGAGGCGTAAGTGCCATGGGTAAGCCCGGTGCTTTTCTTGATATCGATCGCGTGACCCACGAGCTGCGCCCCGTGGAGGAGCGCAGCCGCGATTTCGATCCGCTGTACGTGGAGCTCGACGACGATGCGCGCCGTGCCCAGGCGAGCCGCTGCATGATGTGCGGTGTGGCGTTTTGTCAGATGGGCGCGAGCTTTGGCAAGGCACGCCCGAGCGGCTGCCCGCTGCACAACCTGATTCCCGAGTGGAACGAGCTGGTGTACCGCGGCCGCTGGGATGAGGCTGCCGAGCGACTGTCGCTCACCTCGCCCATGCCCGAGTTTACGAGTCGCGTGTGCCCGGCGTTGTGCGAGGCCGCGTGCAACCTGGGTTCGGTCGATGGCCAACCCACGACGATCCATGACAACGAGCGTGCGATCAGCGACCATGAGTGGGCAAATGGCGGTCCGCGCCGCTTTGAGCCGGCAGGGGAGGATGCACCCACGGTCGCTGTGATTGGCTCTGGCCCGGCTGGCCTGGTGGCTGCATGGGAGCTTGCACGTCGCGGTGCCCGTGTGACGGTATTTGAGCGTGACGACCGCCCGGGCGGCCTGCTCATGTACGGCATTCCCAACATGAAGCTCGAGAAGTCCGTGGTCGAGCGTCGCGTGGCACTTATGCGCGAGCTGGGTATTGTGTTCGAACTGAGTGCTGACGTGAATGATCCTGCGGTGGCTGCCAAGCTCGACGACTTCGATGCCGTTGTGGTGGCTGCCGGCGCCCGTGCTCCGCGTGGGCTTTCGGCTGCGAACATTGATGCCCCGGGCGTAGTGTATGCCGTGGACTACCTGACGGCTTCGACCGTCTCGGTGCTCGATGGCGGCGAGCCTGTCGTCGATGCATGCGGCCTGGACGTCGTGGTCATTGGCGGCGGCGATACCGGTAACGACTGCGTGGGCACCGCGGTACGTCAGGGTGCGCGCAGCGTGCGCCAGTTTGAGTTCTTGCCGGCGGCGCCTGATGCGCGCGCGGCGAGCAACCCCTGGCCGCAGTGGCCCAACGTGAAGAAGACCGATTACGGCCAGCAGGAGGCCATCGCTGCCATGGGCGGCGAGATGCGCGCTTGGGGCGTGGATACGCTCGAGGTGCTGCTGGACAAGAAGGGCGCTGCCGCGGGCCTGCGCGTGGTCGACCTGGATTGGTCGGCCGGCAAGCCTGAACGCATTGCGGGCTCCGAGCACGAGGTGCCGGCCCAGCTGGTGCTCATCGCCTGCGGCTTTACGGGCCCAGAGCACGGTGTGTTCGACGCCGTTGGCGTGCCCGTTGCCACTGCTGGTCGTCCGCTGCCTGTGATGGCCGCCGAGGGCTCGCATCTTGCGGCGCGTGTTGACGGCGTCGCCGCGGATGCCGCGCCGGTGTATGTTGCCGGTGACGCTCGTAACGGCAGCTCGCTCGTGGTGAACGCTATGGCCGACGCCCTGGCCTGCGCAGCCGAAGTCGCCGAGGCGCTGGAGCTGTAAGGCGGCTGTCCACAGCTGAATCGACAAGGGCTGTCCCCAACGGCTGGCCCAAATGGAACGTCCCCAAGTGCCGGCAGCTGGGGACGTTCCTTATGTGCCGGCATTCGGGGACACTCCTTGCGGGTTTGCGACCGATTTGTTCGTTTGCCGACGCGCGAGTGTCCATTCGGCGTCTTCTTGAGCTGTGGTGCTCTGCTGTTTCTGTGGTGACCGGGGGCGCTTGGCTCAAAAGGGCGGGTTGGCCGTCTATGTTTACCTGCGGTTTTGTTGCGGTGCGCATTTTCGGTCAAGCTTTTCGTCAAGTGTTTGGTCAGCATCTGGTTTGCAGCCGGAGGCCTATTTTGCCCGCGCTGGTCGTGGCTGCCCACCCTCCTCGTAAGCTCAAATTGAGGTCCATCAGTTTGAGGAGGATGCCGTGACTGACCAAGTTTTTGACCGAGCAGAGCTGGCTGAAGCCGTCGGCAACGATATTGCCGACATGGCTCACTTTTGGATGCTGCGGAAGTTTCAATTCCTGGAGTCGGCGCGCGAACAGTTCGAGATTATCGTCGATCCGTGGCTCAGCTATCGCACCGAGCCTTCCCAAAACGAAATCATGGCCTACAACATGGCATTTACCGATTGGCTGCTCTTCGAGCGCCCCTATCGCCATGGTAAGACGCTGCTCGAGCTGTATGTTGACGAGCCACCGGCATCGCTTTCGCCTGCCTCGCTCAAGCGGCTCGAGCAGGTGCGCGACACACAGTATTTCTCGCGCTTTGGCATTTTGGGCAAGGATCCTGCGAACGGCACGGTTGCGCTGAAGGATACGCGCACCGACCGTCGCTTTGATGTCTACGACCCGCATATCGTGCAAAAGGAGCATTGGAGCGACGGTGCGATTGCGGTGCGCCTCGCCTGCGTCGACGATGTCTGGCTGACGGCGGGGCAGCTCTACCTCTACGACATAGCGCGCCTGAGCGATACGGCGATCGACGGGCCCGGCGCCGTCCATCCGGAAGACCTAGAAGATGGCTTCGACACCTCGCGTATCAGCTTCTTTTTGCGCCTGGTCCGCGACATCATGGGCGCCCAGGGGCGCTACGTAAAGTCCCTCAACATCTACGAGCAGGAGTGGGAGTAGGGGATGGGCTGTCGCAGCGCCGCCGCGTGTCTATTTGTCTCGATCTGTAACGCTTGGCGGCTGTTTGAGCCCGTAACTGTTACAGATCGAGACATTTCCCTGGTGTCGCTGGGGTGGGACTGCAGCGTATTCCGTCCCCCACATCCCCTCTTCCCTCCGTTAACCGATATGTCTGTGGCAATCGGGCTACACTGGATAATAATGGACAGATGTTCAAGTTTTCTGAGGGGGAGGAGCTCGATATGGCGTCTGCCGATCGTTCCACGTTGTTTATCAATGCGACCGTCCTGGATGGTTCGGAGCATATGGAGCCGCAACCCGATATGGCCGTGACTGTTGAGCGCGGTGTCATCACGTGGATGGGGCCGAGTGCTGTGGCGCAGGCACCTGCAGGTGCCGAGGTCATCGACCTGGCAGGTGCGTATCTCATGCCCGGTCTCATCAATATGCATGTGCATCTGTGCGGTTCGGGCAAGCCGGTTTCGGCGGGCGATGCGGGCGCGCTGATGAAGAAGCTCGATAATCCCGTGGGGCGCGCCATCGTGCGCCATATTCTTAAGGGCAGCGCCCAACAACAACTGGCAAGCGGCGTGACCACGGTGCGCGGCGCGGGCGACCCACTGTTTGCCGACATCGCCGTTCGTAATGCCATCGACGCCGGCAAGTATCAAGGTCCTCGCCTGGTGGCGCCGGGAACGGGCGTCACGGTGCCGGGCGGCCATGGTGCGGGCTTGTTCGCCCAGGTGGCCAACAGTCCCGCCGAGGCAGCCGAACAGGTGCGCGACCTGTACGCGCGTGGTGCCGACGTCATTAAGCTGTTCGTGACGGGCGGCGTGTTCGATGCGACCGAGGTGGGCGAGCCGGGCGTGCTGCGTATGCCGGTGGAGGTTGCCGCGGCGGCATGCAAGGCGGCGCACGATATGGGCCTTCCGGTTATGGCCCATGTCGAGAGTACCGAGGGTGTGAAGGCCGCACTTGAGGCCGGCGTTGACACGATTGAGCACGGCGCTCCGCTGACGCCCGAGATCCTGGAGCTGTACCGTGGCGCCGCGGGCACGCAGCTCGAGGGGCGTGCGCCCAGCGTTACCTGCACTATCAGCCCGGCGCTGCCGTTTGTATTGCTCGACCCGGAAAAGACCCATTCGACCGATACGCAAAAGAAGAACGGCGACATCGTGTGCTCGGGCATCATTGAGAGCGCCCGTGCCGCACTGGAAGCTGGCGTTAAGGTGGGCCTTGGCACGGACTCGAGCTGCCCGTTCGTGACGCAGTACGACATGTGGCGTGAGGTGGCCTATTTTGCCAAGTATGTCGGCGTGAGTAACGCCTTCGCGCTGCATACGGCCACGCAGGTCAATGCCGAGCTGCTGGGGCTGGGCGGCGAGACCGGCACAATCGAGTGCGACAAGGCCGCCGATATCCTGGTGACACGCAAGAACCCGCTCGATGACCTGTGCGCACTGCGTGAGCCGACGCACGTGATGTGTCGCGGCGATCTGGTGCGCAAGCTCAAGGTGAAGCGCATTCCCGAGGTGGACGCCGAGCTCGACGCGATTATGGCCATGCCTGCCGAAGCGCTTGCCGAGGAGCTCGCCCGCGATGGCGTAGCATAGGTGTGACAAAGGGACGGTCCCTTTGTCATAATCAAAAAAAGCCGAGGTCTCAACACGAGGCCTCGGCTTTTATTTTGTCCCATGGTATGGCGGCTAGGAGCGCGTCTCCATCTTGGCGTGGCACTTGGGGCAGGTGACGCGGATTTTGCCCTTGCCCTTGGGAACGGAGAGCATCTGGCCGCAGTTGGGGCACTTGAGATAGACTGTGGTCTTGCGGCCCTTCCACATCTTCTTGGCTGTGCGCTTGGCACGTTCAAAGTCTTCCTTGCTAGTACCGGCTGCGCGCGAGGCGTTGGCCGCTGCAGCTCCGCCGCCCAAGCTAGCTACAAACTTGCCCAAGCCGGGTACGTTTGCAGTCGCGGCGACAAAGGCCTCGTTCTCCTTGCGACGTGCGTCGATATTTTTGGACAGGCCGCGCAGCACGCCAATCACGATTACGGCGATGGCAATCCAGCTGAGCCACTGGATGCGGGTTATCGATCCGATCATCGCGATGACGATGCCGGCAAAACCCATCACGATGGTGAGCTCGTCGGCACCATTGCGACCCTTCATAAAGTCATTCATGCAAATTGCCTTTCGTTCGATATGCTGCACGCCTTTATACCCGATTTAGAGCAAGGGGGACAGGTTAATCTGCACCAATGTGGTGCAAACGTACCTGTCCCCGATACACCAAGATGGCGCAAAGAAGTCTGTCCCCAATGCCCCAATTACTTGGAGAGCTTGTTGACGACGCGTTCGATCTCGGCGAGCTTGGCGGCTTTGAGGTCTTCGTCGCCCGATTCGATTGCCGAAGTCACGCAGCCCTCGATATGCGCCTTGAGCACGTCGGCGTTGATGCGCGCGAGGAGCGCCTGTGTGGCCATGAGCTGCGTGGAAATATCGACGCAGTAGCGGTCCTCCTCGACCATCCGCAGGATGCCGTCGATCTGCCCGCGTGCCGTTTTGAGCATGCGGGTCACCGATTTGTGGTCTGCCATCATGGCGGGTCCTCGTTTCTGGTCGGGGGGGTACGTGCGGGTCGTTACGCGGCGGTCACCGAAAGGGCGTGGAACTTCTCGCCGGCGCCCTCGACGGCGGCGGCGAGCTGCTCGGCGGTCACGGTGTCGGCGCACTCCACCTGGACAGTCTGGGTCTCGTGATCGGCGTCGGCATCGGTCACGCCGACCACGTTGAGCAGCGCGGTCTCGACGGTGGCATCGCAATGGCCGCACATAAGGCCGGAAGTCTTGATTGTGTAACGCATGGGTATTCCTCTCTGTTGTGTCGGCTTTCCCAGGTGCCCGACCTTGACCTTCAAGCCGTCGCTCGCGTACCAAAGTACGCGTCGCTCCTCTTTCAGGTCAATCTCGGGCACCTGGAAAACCCGTTCTAAATGGACTTAATGGTGAGCTTATTTTGCCACTTTTGGCTTAAAGGATTTTAAGCGCAGAGCGTTGCTTACGACGCACACGCTCGACAGGCTCATGGCGGCGGCGCCAAACATGGGCGAGAGCTGCCAGCCGGTGAGAGGGAAGAACACGCCCGCGGCAAGCGGAATGCCGATGCCGTTGTAGAACAGCGCCCAGAACAAGTCCTGCTTGATGTTGCGGATCGTGGCACGCGACAGCTCGATGGCGCGGGCGACGTCCATGAGGTCGCTGCGCATGAGAACCACGTCGGCGCCCTCCTTGGCGATGTCGGCGCCGGTGCCGATAGCAAGGCCCACGTCGGCGCGCGCCAGGGCGGGGGAGTCGTTGATGCCGTCGCCTACCATGGCGACCTTGCCGCCCACATCCTGCAGCTCGCGGACGTGGTGCTCCTTGTCGGCAGGGAGGACGTCGGCGATGACCTGTTCGCTGCTCAGCCCCACGCGGCGGGCGATGGCCTCGGCCGTCACGCGGTTGTCGCCGGTGAGCATGCACACGTCGACGCCAAGCGAGCGCAGTGCGGCGATGGCCCCGGCGCTCGTCTCCTTGACCTCGTCCGCCACGGCGATGGTACCGACAAGCTCGCTGTTCTTGGCAAAGAACAGCGGCGTCTTGCCCTCGGCCGCGAACTGTTCGGCAAGGCCGGCGGGAACCTTCACGCCCAGCTCGTCCATCAGACGCACGTTGCCGGCGGCGATGACATTCTGCCCCTCGCGTGCCGTAACGCCTCGCCCGGGCACGGCGGTAAAGTCCTCGACCATGCGTGCGACGATTCCGCGCGCCTCGCACTCGGCCATAATCGCCTCGGCCAGCGGGTGCTCGCTTGAGCGCTCCAGCGCAGCGGCCAGCTTGAGCAATGCCTTTTCGCTCATGGCGGGCGAGCCGTCAGCGCGCGTGGCTACCGTGATATCGGTCACAGCCGGCTTGCCGCGGGTGACGGTGCCCGTCTTGTCGAGCACCACGGTGCCCACGCTGCGTAGGTTCTCCAGCGCCTCGGCGCTCTTAAACAGAATGCCCATTTCGGCGCCCTTGCCGGTGCCGACCATAATGGCGACGGGCGTGGCCAGGCCCAGCGCGCACGGACAGCTGATCACCAGCACGGCCACGGCGGAGGTGAGCGCCTCGTTTATGCTGCCGGTCAGTGCCATCCACACCGCAAAGGTCACGGCCGAGATCGCAAACACCACGGGCACGAACACGCCGGCGACTTTGTCGGCCATGCGGGCGATAGGCGCCTTGGTGGCGTTGGCGTCCTCGACGAGCTGGATAATCTTGGCGAGCGACGTGTCGGCACCCACACGCGTGGCGCGGAAGGTAAACGAGCCCGTGCGGTTGACCGTGGCCGCATTGACAGTGTCGCCGGCGGTCTTCTCCACGGGAATGGATTCGCCGGTGAGCGCGCTTTCGTCCACGGCCGAGCTGCCCTCGAGCACCACGCCGTCAACGGGGATGGACTCGCCGGGGCGCACACGCAGCACCTGGCCGGGAAGGATGGCGTCGACGTCCACAGCGGTCTCGGTGCCGTCGTCGGCCACGATGGTCGCGGTCTTGGGCGCCAGGTCGATGAGCGCCTCGATGGCGCCGCCGGTCTTGGACTTGCTGCGCGTCTCGAGGTATTTGCCCACGGTGACCAGCGACAGGATCGTGCCGGCGCTCTCAAAATACAGATTGTCCATGCCCGTTATCATGGCCTCGTGTACCTGACCTGTGGCCAGCTGGTCGGCCATGATAAACATGGCGTAGAGCGACCAGGCAATGGACGCGGTGGCGCCGACGGCGATGAGGGCGTCCATGGTGGGCGCGCCGTGCGCGAGCGATTTAAACCCATTGATAAAGTACGCGTCGTTGACATAGACGATGGGGATGAGCAGGACGAGCTCGGTGAGGGCGAGCGTCATGCTGTGAGTATGGTCGGTGAAGATGCCGGGCAGCGGCCAGCCGAGCATGTGCCCCATGCCTGTGTAAAACAGCGGGATGAGGAAGATGATCGAGATGATGAGGCGGGTACGCATGGCAGAGGCGGCGGCCTCCAGCTTTTTGGTGGGCGACTCCATATGGGTGACGCCAGACCTGGCCTGCGAGCTGCCGCTTGAGGCGGCGTCGGTGCCCGCGCTGATGGGCGAGGCCGAGTAGCCAGCGCGATCGACAGCGGTGCAGATATCGTCGGGGGAGACCTGCGCAGGGTCGTAGTCCACCAGCATAGAGCCGGCGAGCAGATTGACCGCGACGCTTTGGACGCCGTCGAGCTTGCTCACGGCACGGTCCACGTGCGCTTGGCACGCGGCGCACGTCATACCGCCCACGTCAAACTTATCCTGAGCCATGGCTTCTCCTTTCTGTGGTTCGGTGTTGAAAGTGTTAACCTGCCGATACTATACACCCATACCCCCTGGGGGTGTCCAGTACAGAAAGAAATGTATGACATTTCGTTACAGATGAGGGTGGTTGGTTGGCCGATGGACCGTCTCAACCAATCATCTCAATCTGTAACGTCTGGACCGGTTTTTGAACCATAGCTGTTACAGATTTAGACTGGAGTGGGAAGGATAAACTGGACTTTCTTTTAAGGATCCTCAAGCGTATTGCCGCTCGTATTCCACTGGAGACATGTAGCCCAGGGTGGAATGCATGCGCACCCTATTGTAATAGAGCTCTATGTA
>NZ_JBBNLS010000018.1:0-54723 GCF_040092305.1 Collinsella sp. CLA-ER-H6 | reverse complement strand
CATAGAGCTCTATTACAATAGGGTGCGCATGCATTCCACCCTGGGCTACATGTCTCCAGTGGAATACGAGCGGCAATACGCTTGAGGATCCTTAAAAGAAAGTCCAGTTTATCCTTCCCACTCCAAAAGCCTCCCATTTCTCATGTCCAAGAAATGGGAGGCAGTTCAATTTGATCGGACGGGCTTCTTGGTGGGTATCATGGTTGGACGATCATTAGGAGGTTTTCCCTACATGGAATTGTTTGAGCCGATTCTTCATTTCTTTGAGCAACGGTGGGTCCACAACATCATCTGGGCCGTCATCTTGGCGATAGGCACCGCCGTCGCCGCCAAGGTCGTATCCAAGACCCTGAACCATCTGCTTAACCGAGACGATAACCCGCTTCCGGCATCGAGTATCTTCATCAACATCGCGCGCGCCGTCATCTGGATGATTGGCGGCAGCTTTATCCTCGACAACTGCTTTGGCATTAACGCAAACGCGCTCGTCGCCGCTCTTGGCGTCGGCGGCATCGCCATCTCGCTCGGCTTTCAGGACACGCTTTCAAACCTTATCGGTGGCATGCAGGTGACCTTTATGGGCATCATCAAGCCCGGCGATAATATCGAGGTCGGCGGCGTGTCAGGCGTGGTCCAAGACATCACCTGGCGCCATACGACCATCGAGGACGCCTGTGGGCAGACCATCATTGTCCCCAACTCCAACATCTCCAAGAACACGCTCGTGCATTTGATGCCCTTTGGGCGCGTAGCCGTCCCCGTCGCGGTGAAGGACACGTCCAAGTGGGCCTCACTCGACGCACTGGCAGATGAGCTCACCGACGCCACCAAGGCCGCCGTGCTTCCCATCTCGGGCTTTGACAAGGAGCCCTACGTGCTCTTTAGCGAGATCGGCGACTTTGGCATCAAGGGCAAGATCATCTTTATCGTCAGTGACGACAGCACCACCTTTACGGCAGCCGACGCCTGCATCCGCGCCATCGCCCCCATCATCGCCTAAAACCACCACAAAGGGGACAGGCACCTTTGTGGTGGTTCCGCATCGTGGTACCATGGTTCATATCGTTGTTTAAACGACTAAGGGAGCAGACACCATGGAAGAGGCCTATCGTCAAGCACGCAAGCGCGGCGAGCAAGGACGTCGACGCGCCATTAGCCAAAGCGAGCATCCATACCTTACGGACCTCGATAGCTTGGTTGCTCAGCTCCCCTTAGGTCAGCGAGAGAATGTCGGCCTGCGGGATATTCCGCTCGAAATGGTCGTCGGCACGGTCACCAAGGGCCGTCAGTCCGCCTTTTCGTGTAACTTTATGCCCCTGCTTCCGTTTAGCACCGAGTTCGCCCGCAAGTGGTCCAACCTCTACGACATCCAGGTGACCGAGGGCTATCGCGACCCCGTCATCGTCACCGAGTTCATGCATCGGTTCTATGTCCAAGAAGGCAACAAACGCGTCAGTGTCCTCAAATTCCTAGACGCCCCGACGGTTTCGGCCAAGGTCACCCGTCTCTACCCCGGCACATGGGATTCCGTCGAAAGCCGCCTGTACGGCGAGTTCTGCGCGTTTTGGCGCGTCTGCCCCCTATACGAGATTGAGTTCTCGCGTGAGGGAAGCTACGAAACGCTCGCGAAGATGCTCGGTCAGAACCTTATCGAAAAATGGCCGCAGAAAAAGGTCGACTACCTGCGCCACACTTTCCTGCTCTTTAAGCGTGCCTACCTTCGCGCAGGCGGCGATCACCTGGACATTACGCCCGCCGACGCCATGCTCGTCTACCTCAATGTGTACAACCAGGACCGCCTGCTGGATACGCCGACGGATATCGTCGTAAACCGCCTGTGCAAGATCTGGCGCGAGCTGGTCATTGCCGGCAAAAATGACGAGGACAAGGTCGATCTTGTCGAAGCGCCGAGCGTCGACGAGGAGGAGACGCCCGCCAAGTCCACCTCTGGCGTGCTCAACTTCTTTATGGGCAAGACCGTCTACTCGACGGCCAACCCCCTGCGCATCGCCTTTATCCATGAGTTCCCCTGTGCGACGTCGAGCTGGGACAGCCTGCACGACCAAGGGCGTCAGTATCTCGATGAGCACTTTGACGGTATCGTGCACACCGAGGCGTTCGAGGACTGTCACGATCCGGACGTGTTCTACGCCGCCGTGGAAACGGCTGTCAAACATGGGGAAAACGTCATCTTCTCGACCTCGCACCGCCTGATGGAATACACGCTCAGGGCTGCCGTTGAGTATCCCCAGGTTCGGTTCCTCAACTGCTCTATCGGCCTTCCCCATCAAAGCGTCCGTTCGTACTTTGGCAAGATGTACGAGGCCAAGTTCCTCCTGGGCGCCCTTGCCGCCAGCATGGCGGACAACCACCGCATCGGCTACCACGCGTCGGTCTTCGCCTCGGGCGCGCTCAGCGAGATCAACGCCTTTGCGATTGGCGCCTCGCTGCTCGACCCCCGTGCGCAAATTATCCTGACTTGGGGCGATGTGCCCGCCGGAGGCCTTGCCGAGGCCATGTGCCGCGAAGGTGTAAGCGTCATGACCGGCGCCGACATGTCAAAGTCGCTCGAAGACCCTACGGCCTACGGACTCCACCGCCTGGTCGATGGCAAGGTTTCCGGCATCGCCATGCCGGTATGGAACTGGGGCCGTTACTACGAGCTCATCGTTCGCAGCCTTCTGCACGGCACGTGGGACGAGACCAGCGATGACAACCAAGTGCGCGCCGTCAACTACTGGTACGGCATGAGCTCCGGCGTTATCGACATCCGTTACGCTCCGGGCCTACCCTACCAGACGCGCAAACTCGTGCAGTTGCTCCGCAACGGCATTGTCGAGGGATCCATCAACCCCTTTGGCGGCGAGCTCCACAGCCAGAACGGCGTGGTACAGATCGAAGGCTTCCCTCCGCTGCCGAGCACGCAGATTGTCGAGATGAATTGGCTGGCGGATAACGTGGTAGGCACCATTCCGCAGCTCGACGATGAGCCGAAAGTCCCTGCCCTATGAAAATCCTTGCCATAGCCGATACCGAAGAACGATGCCTTTGGGAGTGCTTTCGCAAGGAACGCTTTGAGGGAGTCGACCTGATTTTGTCCGCCGGCGATCTGGACCCGGACTATCTTGAGTTTTTGGTTACGGTCATCAACAAACCGCTCATCTACGTGCGCGGCAATCACGATGACCGCTACGCACGTCATGCACCGGGCGGATGTATCTGCGTAGAAGACAGCGTGTACACGTACCGAGGGATTCGCATTGCGGGCCTTGGCGGGTCCATGCGTTATCGCGACGGCGCCAACATGTACACCGAACGCGAGATGTCCAAGCGCATGCGTAAGTTGTCGCGTAAGGTTAGGATGGTCGGCGGGTGCGACATTCTGCTTACCCATGCGCCCGCCGCCGGTATGGGTGATCTGGACGATCTACCGCATCGAGGGTTTGAGTGCTTTAACACGGCGCTTGAGTCCTGGGGGGCCGACTACATGGTGCATGGGCATGTACACCAAAGCTACGGTTACGATTTTCAGCGCGAGCGGCAGCATGTGTGTGGAACGACGATCATCAACGCCTGCGGCTATACGCAGTTTGAGCTCGACCAGACGCGCTACCCCATCCGTGGCTGGCAGGCAGCCTGGCTCAACTCGCAAACCATGCGCCGCGAGCTCAAACGCCACGATGCTATCGAGTCCTCAACAGCCAGAACACCCTGGTAACCACCTCAAAGGGGACGCTGTCCCCTTTGAGGTGGTTTTGGCACGCGATAGCAAGAAACCCGGTCCTGCACGAGGCAGAACCGGGTTTCTTTAGCAATGCTTGCTTTGCTCAGGCATTAACTAGCAGTTACTCAGCCAGGAAGTCACGCTGGACAGCGGGATCGACCTTGACGCCAGGGCCCATGGTGGAAGACACGGAGATGGACTTGACGTACTTGCCCTTAGCAGAAGAGGGCTTGACGCGCAGGATCTCGGTGTACAGGGCAGCGTAGTTCTCGACGAGCTGCTGCTCAGAGAAGGACTTCTTGCCCAGGGGCACGTGGCAGATGCCGTAGCGGTCGGCGCGGTACTCAACGCGGCCAGCCTTGAGCTCGGAGACCATCTTGGCGACGTCCATGGTCACGGTGCCGAGCTTGGGGTTCGGCATGAGACCACGGGGACCAAGGATCTTACCGATGCGGCCAACCTTGGCCATCATGTTCGGCGTAGCGATAGCGGCGTCGAAGTTGATCTCGCCCTTCTGGATCTGGGCGACGAGCTCGTCGGAACCGATGATGTCGGCGCCGGCAGCCTCGGCCTCGCGGGCCTTCTCGCCCTCGGCGAAGACGGCAACACGAACGGTCTTGCCGGTGCCGTGGGGCAGAGAGATGGAACCACGGATGTTCTGGTCAGCCTTACGAGTATCGATGCCCAAACGGAAGTGGGCCTCGACGGTCTCGTCGAACTTGGCGGTGTCGAGCTCCTTGATGAGCTTGGCAGCCTGAAGGGGGGTGTAGAGCGTGGCGCGGTCGATCTTCTCGGCAGCGGCGTTATAGCTCTTACCATGCTTAGCCATGTGCATTACCTCCTGTGGTTAAACGGGCGTGAGCCCTCCCACATCGTATCGTGTGCCCTATTGCACACATTTAACGGGCACCCCGGTCGGAGCACCCGTCGTTACCATAAGAAATCGCTACTCAGCGATGGTGACGCCCATGGAACGGGCGGTACCGGCGATGATCTTCTTGGCGGCGTCAATGTCGTTGGCATTGAGGTCCGGCATCTTGATCTCGGCGATCTTGGTGAGCTGCTCCTGGGAGAGCTGACCAACCTTGTCGGCCTGGGGCTTAGCGGAACCAGACTTGAGGTTCAGCTCCTTCTTGATGAGGTGAGCCGCCGGCGGGGTCTTGGTGATGAAGGAGAAGGACTTATCCTCGTAGACAGAGATCTCAACGGGGATAATGTCGCCCTTCTTGTCCTGCGTCTCGGCGTTAAAGGCCTGGCAGAACTGCATGATGTTCACGCCAGCAGCGCCCAGGGCGGGGCCGACGGGAGGAGCGGGGTTAGCTGCACCAGCAGGAATCTGGAGCTTAATGACGTTGGCAACCTTCTTCTCAGCCATGGTCATTCCTTTCGAATCACGAGTGTGAAGTACTTGCTATATCGTAAGCACGCACGTGTTAGAAGCACTCCTGAGATGAGCAGTCACAGAAGAAGCACGCTCGCGCGAACGGACGAAAACTTAAGCGATGACAGCGACCTGGTTAAAGTCGAGCTCGACCGGCGTCTCGCGACCAAAGATCATCAGTGTGACCTTGAGCTTGCCGGCCTCGGTGTTAACCTCGGAGACCTTGCCATCAAAGTCGGTAAGCGGGCCATCGGTGACGCGGACGGACGTGCCGACCTGAATATCAACCGAGGTGCGCTTGGGCGAATCGCCCTTACCGGGACGACGAGTCATCTTGTTGTACTCGTCACGGGAAAGCGGAGCGGGCTTACCGTTGCCGCCCAGGAAACCGGTGACGCCGGGCGTGTTGCGAACACACGTCCAAGCATCGTCATCCATCTCCATGCGGACCAGGACATAACCCGGGAAGATCTTGGAATCTTTGGTCTCACGCTTGCCACCCTCTTTAATCTCGGTGACGCGCTCCATAGGAATCTCGATATCAAAGATACGGTCCTGCATGCCCATGGTCTCGATACGATGCTCGAGATCGGACTTTACGCGGTTCTCGTATCCGGAGTAAGTGTGAACGACGTACCAACGCTTAGACATGGTTTAGCCCCTCAATCCAGAGAACAGAGCAAGAGCCTCGCCAAAGCCAGCATCGAGCAGAGCGATGACGACGCCGACGACGACCAGAGAAGCGCAAACGACGACCGAGTAGTTCACGAGCTCCTTCTTATCGGGCCACGTGACACGCTTCATCTCGGACTTGACCGAAGCGAAATACTTCTTGGTGCGGGCGAAGAAACCAGGCTTCTCGTTCTTCTTGGACTTCGCAGCCTTCTCGTTCTTCTTGGCAACGGCCTTCTTGGCCTCAACCTTGGAGTTGGCGGCAGCGCTGTTGGCAGGTGCCGGCTGCTGAGCCTTCTTCTTGTTCTTCTTGTTGGCCATTTGGGTTACCTCCGCGCAATGCGCTTATACATGAGTAAACCGTAAGCCCCCAAGTGGGAGCTTACGGAATAATGACTGGCACGCCAGGAAGGACTCGAACCCTCAACACTCGGTTTTGGAGACCGATGCTCTACCAATTGAACTACTGGCGTATGTGACTAGAGACTAGCGAGTCTCTTTGTGCAGCGTGTGGTGACGGCACCAGGGGCAATACTTCTTGATCTCCATACGATCAGGCATGGTCGACTTGTTCTTGGTGGTCGTATAGTTGCGGCGCTTGCACTCAGTGCACGCAAGAGTAACTAGAGTACGCATGTATCCTGAACCTTTCATTTCCGCCCCGTACGGGCACGAGTTGTTACTTTATCAGCTCCACGTAAGTGCTGTCAATGAAAACCTCGAGTCAATTGGTTCTCGGTGGATCCATTCATATTTGGAACACATCAATGAAGCCATCGAGAGCTAATCGACGGTGCATCCAGGACCATTATCGATCCTCTCGACACCAGCAACGGCTCAATATCCATTGCAGAAAAGAACCCGGCACCCATATAAGTGCCGGGTTCTCTAAGTCAGCTATATCAAAGAGCTAATTTACTCAATGATCGTGGAGACGATGCCCGAACCGACGGTGTGGCCACCCTCGCGGATAGCGAAGCGCAGGCCCTCCTCCATGGCAATCGGGTGGATGAGGTCGCCCTCGATGGTGATGTGGTCACCAGGCATAGCCATCTCGGTGCCCTCGGGGAGCTTGACCGTACCGGTAACGTCGGTGGTACGGAAGTAGAACTGAGGACGATAACCATCGAAGAACGGGGTGTGACGGCCGCCCTCCTCCTTGGTCAGAACGTAGATCTCGCCGGTGAACTTGGTGTGCGGGGTAACCGAACCGGGCTTGCAGAGAACCTGGCCGCGCTCGATGTCCTCGCGCTTGATGCCGCGGAGCAGCAGACCGACGTTGTCGCCAGCCTCGCAGAAGTCCATGGACTTACGGAACATCTCGATACCGGTAACGACGGTGTTCTGGGTATCCTTGATGCCGACGATCTCGACGGGCTCGTTGAGCTTGAGCTCACCGCGCTCGACACGGCCGGTAGCAACGGTACCACGGCCGGAGATGGTCATAACGTCCTCAACGGCCATCAGGAACGGGAGGTCGTTGTTACGAGCAGGCGTCGGGATGTACTCGTCGACGGCCTTCATGAGCTCACGGATAGCGTCCATCCACTTGGCGTCGCCCTCGAGAGCGCCCAGAGCGGAACCACGGATGACGGGGATGTCGTCGCCGGGGAAATCGTACTCGGAGAGGAGCTCACGGGTCTCCATCTCGACGAGGTCGATGAGCTCGTCATCGTCAACCATGTCGCACTTGTTCAGGAAGACGACGATGTAGGGAACGCCGACCTGACGGGCGAGCAGGATGTGCTCGCGAGTCTGAGCCATGGGGCCGTCGGTAGCGGCGATGACCAGGATGGCGCCGTCCATCTGAGCAGCACCGGAGATCATGTTCTTGACGTAGTCAGCGTGGCCCGGGCAGTCAACGTGAGCGTAGTGACGGGCAGCAGTCTCGTACTCGACGTGGGAGACGGAGATCGTAATGCCGCGCTCGCGCTCCTCGGGAGCCTTGTCGATGTTCTCGAACGCAGTGAAGTCAGCCTTGCAGCCCTCGGTCTCGGAGAGAACCTTGGTGATGGCAGCGGTCAGCGTGGTCTTGCCGTGGTCGACGTGACCAATGGTGCCGATGTTAACATGCGGCTTAGTGCGCTCAAACTTCTCTTTGGCCATAAAGCCCTCCTCTAAACAGGTCGTCCCCGGACGGGACTTTGCCTTTATACCATAGTGGCCTCTCAACATACTATTGAGAAGCCACCGTGTTACCTATGGTAGCGGTGACTGGATTCGAACCAGTGACGCCACGGGTATGAACCGTGTGCTCTAACCAACTGAGCTACACCGCCGGATGGAGCCTGCAACCAGACTTGAACTGGTGACCTCTTCGTTACCAACGAAGTGCTCTACCGACTGAGCTATACAGGCACTTGACGGGTGGGAGCTATAGGATTCGAACCTATGTAGGCAGAGCCAACGGGTTTACAGCCCGTCCCCATTAACCACTCGGGCAAACTCCCAATCGTTCAAGTATCCGCAGGTCCTTTGGTCTTTTGGACCGCCGCCCCCGCGAACGAAAAAGATAATACGATGCAACCTTGTGGGCTGTCAACGAAAACCTCTAGATACACGGCCCCGGGCGTATCTATATACCTTTGACCTGCGGTTTTGTTGAGTTTGGATATGAAGGACGGTGGATTTGGATACTGAGCTGACGTTTCCCGAGGTAATACTTTGGTGTAGTAGAGTACACCTTCAGGATCGAACTTCGATAACGGCTTATTTGCACTTATATATAGGTCGAGATCGGGGCTGCCCAGACAGAAGATTGCTCTTCCCAGGCAAAATCGAGCGTGGATTTTCTTCCGTTTGAAATCGAGCGTGGATAATCTCCCACTTTGCCGTGCCATCGAATCCAAAGCGGCAGATTATCCACGCTCATTCACTAGGCGGAAGATTTTCCACGCTCGTGTGTCCGATAATCCACGCTCGATGACGATGACCAACTTCGCCCCGGCCTATGTCTCGACTTGTAACAGTAAGAGGGTTATTCCTCCCCTATCTGTTACAGATCGGGATATTTCGCAGAGACCCCCGCTTACGTCTCATTCTGTAACAGTAAGAACGGTTTTCAGCCTCTTCGTGTTACGGATCGAGATGTTATCGGCCTTCCCTTGGCAATGTCTCGATCTGTAACTATAAGGAGGGTCTTCAGCCCACTCGTGTTACGGATCGAGACAAACCTGATGCTCGGTTGGCGCCAAACACGCTGACTTATCGACATAAATAGAAACGGGCCCTGTCCCACAAGGGAACAGAGCCCGAAACTCTCATGGAGCCAGTGACAGGAATCGAACCTGCAACCCACTGATTACAAATCAGTTGCGCTACCGTTGCGCCACACTGGCACACTTGGCGCTTTCACGCGAAGCCAGTTAAGAATAAAGGAATTGCGGACGGGGCGCAACAGGCCGCACGGCGTTATACAAATATGCAAAATCCAGCAACAACGCGTACCAGGCCCGTTCATTTCTGTCAGTGCGCCCTCAATCTTAAAACCATTCGCCAGAACGAATAGTTTTAATTACAATTGCTATATATAAAACTATTCGTTCTAGCGAAGGGTTTCGTGATGCTTACTACCAAAGAAGCCGCCGAGCTGCTCGGCATCACTCCGCGCAGGGTGCAGGAGCTCATAAAAAACGGAGCACTTGAGGCCCGCAAGGCTTCTGGTGTATGGCTCATCGACAAAGACAGCGTCGACACGCGACTCCGCTCTGTGACCAAAACGGGGGGACGTCCCCGCCGCGGCCACGGTAAGAGCGAGATCGCGTTCACCCTCATGAACCGCACGTACGAAGTCGCTCAGCTGGTCTACAGCACATCGCGAAAAGACTTTACCCACATCGGTGCCGACATCGATTACGCCCACGCCCCTATTGGAGTATTTGGCCCTAATAGCCCCATATCGCTAGACTCCTTCCGCATCTGGTGGCGCGGCCGCGGTATCCCGCTCGCACGCATTGGGCTAGCCTCCCTGCTTGCAGAAGCCGCAGTCGATGTTCCCGATGAACTCGTCCAGCGAAATCTCGGCCTCTCCTTATCCGACCAGTATTGGATTAGGCCCCAAGGTTCCGGTCTCACCTGGGAGGATATCAACTTCTTCAATAACGCCTTTGATGACGTCTCACTGTCCATTGCGCCCTTTGCCCCAGAGGGAAAAGCGGCTGCTGCAAAGCCCGATAACACGTCGGACGGCAATCTTCAAAAGTACTGGACGTGCGAGGGCGAGCGTCGAATTCTGCATAAGGCAGGAGCGCACCTGAACCAGGAACCTTATAACGAGCTGGTGGCGACTGCACTTCACCGTCGCATCCTAAACGCCTGCGATTATGTGCCTTACTCGCTCGAGGGCACGGGCACTTCCGCCCTGAGCATATGCGATGTCTTCTTAACTGATGAAGAAGAGTATGTCCCTGCGTTCTATGTAAACCAGTACGCGAACGCAGATGAACGGCTAACCGACTACGAGCGATATGTAGCAAACTGCGAGGAGCTCGGGGTGACAGGCGTCAAGGATGCCCTTGACCGCGTGATCGTATGCGACGACATCATCGCCAACTATGACCGCCATTGGCGTAACTTTGGCCTCGTGCGAAACGTCAACTCACTGGTCTGCAGACCAGCCCCCATCTTCGATTCAGGCTCATCACTCTGGTGCAACATATCACTAGAGGAGCTTAGGGCGGGAGAGCACAGTTTTACCAGCGCACAATTTCATTCAAGCCCCGCCAAACAAATGTTGCTCGTCGAGGACATGGGCTGGTTTGACGGCGACAAACTCGAAGGCTTCGTTGACGAGGCAATCGAGATTCTTTCCAGAAACGACGCGCTCACGGCAAGGCTGCCATATCTAAAAGAGGCGCTAACGTGGCGCCTCGAAAGAATGATCGACATCGCTGAATGGAGTTAGCGAGGCAGCATTGCCCCGCCAACTTCCCTACCTCCCGCGCAGGGCCTTGAGCTTGGCCAGGGCATCGGGGCTCAGGCGACTGCCCAGAGTCATCTTGATCTGCGGAGCTTCCTCTGCCTCGTGAACGTCGTTGTCGATCTGTTTGATCTCGTCCACCAGCATACGGCTCGAGATGCGCGTAACGCCCTTGCCCATGACGACAGCCTGGATCGTGCCGTCGCTCGATACCACGGAGCACGCACGGCCCTCCTCGCGCGCCTCGATGCAGAGCTTTTGCACCACGGTATCGGCCGATACGCCCGTCGGCGAAAACTCGATACGCACGCCGCGAGCAGGCAGGTTGGGGCGCTCGTTGGAGATATTGCCCGCGCCGTCAAACACGATTACGGCCTCGTAGCGGCCCTGAGCAAAGGCGGCGACGTCGTTGATGAGGGCGGTGCGCGCCATATCGTGGACGTCGCTGGAATACGGATCGTCGGAATGGTCGTACACGAGCTTTTCGTAGCGCGGCGTGCAGTGGATCACGTTGTAACCGTCGACCACCAGCAGCTCGGGCTTGTTGGAGTGCACCGTCGAGACCGGGTCGGCGATGGCCTGCGCAAACGCATTGCCGCCCACGCCGTAGGTCGCGGCCGAAACGATCGGCTTGGCCGAGCCCTCGCCAAAGCGCTTGGCCTTGGACTTGGCACGGTTCTTTTTGGACATGCGCTACTCCTCCCCCATGAGCTCGCCGGCGTTGCGGCGCAGCCACTCAAAGCAGAGGGCCGTAGTCGCCTGTGCCACGTTGAGACTCTCGGTCATGCCGCGCTGGGGAAGCTTGGTCAAGAAGTCGCATTTCTCGAGCACCAGGCGCGAGATGCCGTCGCCCTCGGAGCCCATGACGAGCGCCACGCGGCCCTCGAAGGGAGCATCCCAGCAGCTGCCCTCGACGTGCTCGGAGGCACCGCCCACCCAAAAGCCAGCGGCCTTGAGGTCGTCGAGTGCACGGGCGATATTGGGAACCTGCGCGATAGGCAGATGCATGACGGCGCCGGCGGAAGTCTTGTAGCTGCCAACGGTCACGCCGGCAGCGCGCTTGTTGGCAATGATGACACCGGCCGCGCCCACAACCTCGGCGGAGCGCACGATGGCGCCAAAGTTGCCGTCGTCGGTCACATGGTCGAGCACGATGACGAGCGCCGGACCGTCGCCCGCACGGTCGAGGATATCGGCAACATCGGCATAGGGGAAGTTGCCAACCTCGAGCGCAATGCCCTGGTGAGCGCCATGACTCGACAGCGCATCGAGCTGCGCGCGCGGCACATACTTAATGCGGACGCCCGCGGCGTTGAGGTCGTCGACCAGGCGCGACAAGGCGGCATCGCGCTCGCCGCCCTCGGCGATGAGCGCGCACTTGACGGGAAAGCCGGTACGCAGCGCCTCGGCGGCAGCACGGCGGCCTTCGATAAACTCGCCCTTGGAGACCTGAACGTTGTCGCGGTTGCGATCTCGCTGCGGACGTGCAGCCTGGGCTTGGGAGCGCTCGCGCTGGCCCTTGGGAGCGGCAGCACGGTCGTTGCGGCGACCCGGACGCGAGCCAGAAGCAGCCTGTTTGCCGCCACGAGGCGCACGCTTGCGATTGTCGGCCATAAAGCGGCCTCCTTAAATAGATAACGAACAAGAATCGACCGTCCGAGCCACGGCACCTTGCCTTTCAATCGTCGGGCATGACCACCAGGTCTATGCCCTCCTCTTTCAAGGCAATCTGCCGCACCTCGAACGGTCAACAAATACTAGAGAGTCTTAATACGGGTGCCGGCGGTCGTATCCTCGATGGTGAGGCCCAGGTCCTTGAGCTGGTCGCGAATGGCGTCGGCCAGATCCCAGTTCTTGGCGGCGCGGGCCTCGGCGCGGGCCTCGAGAATCTTGGCAGCAGCCTCGTCCACGTCGTCGCCCGTGTAGGCGACCAGGCCGGCGGCAACGCCTAGCAGACCCAGCGGCAGCTCGACCTTGGGCTCGGGGAGCTCGACGCCAAGCGTATCGAGCAGCTCGGCCAGTGTGTCGGCGGCGGCAAGCGCGGCGGCCTTGTCGGCAGCGTCGCCCGCCTGCTCCAGGTACTGGTTGCACTCGGTCACAAAGCCAAAGACGGCACCCATGGCACCAGCGGTGTTAAAGTCGTCGTCCATGCACTCCTTAAAGGCGGCACGAGTCTCGGCGGCCTTGGCGGCAAACGCCTCGGCGGCAGCCGCATCGGCATCGGCCGTCGCATGGTTCGCGGCCCAGCGCAGGTTCTCGACCGTACCGGTGATACGCGTGAGCGAGTTCTCGGCACCCTCCAGGCGCTCCCAAGAAAAGTCGAGCGGCGAGCGATAGCTCGTCTGCAGCATCAGCAGGCGCAGGGCGGCAGCGGAGTGCTGCTCGAGCACCTCGGCCAGCGTAAAGAAGTTTCCGAGCGACTTGGACATCTTCTCGCCGTCAACCAGCAGCATGCCCGTGTGCATCCAGGTGTTGGAGAAGCCCTGGTGCCAGGCGCAGGTGGCCTGGGCGCACTCGTTCTCGTGATGCGGGAAGGCAAGGTCGGAGCCGCCGCCGTGGATGTCGATCGGGGTGCCCAGGTAGCGATGCACCATGGCAGCGCACTCGGTGTGCCAACCGGGACGGCCCTCGCCCCAGGGACTCGGCCAGCTGGGCTCGCCGGGCTTGGCGGCCTTCCACAGGGCAAAGTCGAGCGGGTCGTTCTTGTCCTCGTTCTCCTCGATACGCGCACCAACCATAAGGTCATCGATGTTGCGGCCCGAGACCTGGCCATAGTTGGGATCGCTGCGCACAGCAAAGTACACGTCGCCGTTATCGGCGGCGTAAGCATGGCCCTGCTCGATGAGCGTCTTGATCATGGCGATCATGGGGCCGATTTCCTTGGTGGCGCGGGGGCGCACATCGGGATCGAGCACGTTGGCGGCGCGCATGACGCCGATGAACTTGTCCGAGAACTCCGTCGCGACCTCGGCGGCCGTGCGGCCCTGCTCGTTGGCGCGCTTGATGATCTTGTCATCGACATCGGTGAGGTTCTGGGCAAACGTGACCTCGTAGCCGCTCGCGATGAGCCAGCGACGAATCACGTCAAAGCTGATGAACGTGCGGGCATTGCCGATGTGGATGTTGTCGTAGACCGTGGGGCCGCACACGTACATGCGGACCTTGCCGGACTCGATGGGCTGGAACTCTTCCTTTTTATGGGTAGCGCTGTTATAGATACGCATTCGTTACTCCTTAACGGTTTTCTGTAGCAGGCAGACGGCCCAGGCGCCGATTCCCTCGCCCTGACCTTCCCAACCGAGCTTTTCGGTCGTAGTGGCGGCGACGCCCACGTTTTCGACGTCAACGCCCAGGGCATGGGCAAGGTTGGCGCGCATGGCATCGCGGTGCGGGGTGATCTTAGGCTGCTGGCAGGCAATGGTGCAATCGGCATCGACAAACTCAAAGCCCAGCTCGCGCGCATAGTCCATCACGCGAGCGAGCAGCACCATCGAATCGGCACCCTCGTAGGCGGGATCGGTATCGGGGAATAGCTTGCCGATGTCTCCCCCGCGGCAGGCGCCCAGAATGGCGTCGGCCAAGGCGTGCGCGAGCACATCGGCATCTGAGTGGCCCAGCAGGCCGCGCTCGTAGGGAATGTCGACCCCGCCGATGATACATCGACGCCCCTCCACCAAACGGTGGACGTCGTAGCCGTGGCCAATGCGCAGGTTACTGAACATGGGGAAGGTCCTCTCCCTCGGCCATGCGGCCAAGCAGAATCGCGGTTACGGGACGCAAGTCCTCGGGCACCGTCACCTTAAGGTTATCGCGCGGGCTCTGGACGCAGCGGACGCGCCCACCCATGCGCTCGACCAGCGACGAATCATCGGTGCCGATAAAGCCCTCGGCAATCGCCGCGGCATGGGCGCGCTTCATGGCGTCGACACTAAAGATCTGCGGAGTCTGCGCAGCCCAATAAAGCTCACGCGGCGGCGTCTCGACGATATTGTCGCCATCGACGATCTTGAGCGTGTCGATCGCGGGCTGGCCGCACACGACACCGTCGAGCGAGCGGTCGCCCACAAGCACGTCGATCGCATAATCGATGGCCTCGGTCGTAATGAGCGGACGAGCGCCATCGTGGATGGCGACATATTCGAAACCCGCCGGCACCGCATGCACGCCGGCACGGGTGGAATCCTGACGGGTATCGCCGGCATCGGCAAAGCTGATGGGCGTGTCATAGTCAAACGGGTCGATGGCCAGGCGGCGCATCTCGGCACGGCGCTCGGCAGGACACACCACCACAATGTGGCCGACCTTGTCGCTACGATCGAACGCGCGGATGGACCAGCTCATGAGCGGACGGCCCGCCACGTTAATGAGCTGCTTGCCGCCGGGATTTCCAAAGCGCTGGCCGCTGCCACCGGCAACGACCACGGCGCATACGGGCGCCATTATGCGTTCCCCTGTTTGGTGCCCTTCATGCGGTACAGCGAGTCCGCAAGAATGGCAGGGTTGTTGACGCCAAAGTCGCCCAGGCGCTCCGGATCCTCGCTAATGTCGTCCATGAGCTCCTGCAGCGAGCCGTACTCGTCGACGATCTTCTCGGCCACGCCGTCGCGCACGACGGACACACGCGAAAGCGTGCGCAGGCCCAGCGGCGTCATGACGGAGTCCTCGTCCAGGTCGTCATAGCCCAGAACTGCCGCCACGTGCTGCGGGTCAGACAGGTCCTTAGGCGTCATGCGGCTCAGCTCGGCGCGGATCTTCTCGGCGTTGGCCTCAGAGGAATCGCTTGCGTAGTCGCGGATCATCAAGTCGTATTCGGTATCCATGCTGGAGCCCGCGAGCTGCTCGAGCTGCATCTGCACGAGCTTGCCCTGGTTGCCCAGCTTGACGATGCAATCCTTAAGCTCGGTCTTTGCCTGTTGCATGATCTCGAAACTCGAGAAGATGCCGGTGATGTCGGCGAGCGTAACGTAGTCGTCGAGCTCAAGGGCCGTCAGGCGCAGCAGGGAGCGATCGAGCGACTGACGGGTGGTCTGAAGCGTGGCGACGAGCTGGTTGACCGAGCTCATGATGGTGGTGACGGGCTGGATCTCGTAGCTCTTGCCGTGAACGTACACGTTAACGACGGCACGACGGGCCGAGACCGAGATCACGATGGCATCGGTGAGCACCGACATGCGAGCGGCGGTGCGGTGACGCATGCCCGTCTCGCTCGTGGCAAGCGAGGGATCGGGATTGAGGTGGAAGTTGGCGCGCAGGATCTGGGTGAGGTCGCCGTCGATGACGATGGCACCGTCCATCTTGGAGAGCTCGAACAGACGGTTCGAGGTGAACGAAATGTTGAGCGGGAAGCCGTCGTTACCGGCAGCGAGCACGTTTTCGGTGTCGCCGACGCAGATAAGGGCGCCCAGGTGACCGGCGATGATCATGTCGAGGGCGGTGCGGATCGGCTGACCAGGTGCCGTCAGGCGGATGGCCTGTTCCATACGCTTTTGCAGCTCGTTCTTATCCAAGGCATCGCTCCCATCGTATACGCTCCATAAACGCTAAATAGTTTCTCACGGTTTGTCCCCGCGGCGCTTGCGAAATACGATGCTTACAGAATGAGCGAACACAGCTGAGAGCCCAACCCAAATGGGCTGCTTATGTGGTAGCATCGGGATTCGCATAAATGAGGGAGTAGTCGCGTGACCGGGTTCGCCTCCGGTGGCGCGGCAAGTCAACATACTGGCCGATGCGGCCTGGCTTGCCTTAATGAACGAGACTCGTGGTTGTGCGCGCAACGCGTACGCCACGGGTCTTTTTTGTTATTCCCCCAAGAGGTACACGCGGGCCCGCCCGCAGAGAGGGAGCCAGACTATGGAACTCGCAGAGCTCGTGTTGCTCGCCGTTGGCCTTTCGATGGACGCCTTTGCCGTTTCCATCTGCAAGGGCCTTGGCATGAAAAAGATCAACCTTAAAGTCGCCGTGGTGCTCGGCCTGTTCTTTGGCGGCTTCCAGGCCGGCATGCCCGTAATCGGATGGGCGCTCGGCAGCCAGTTTATGGGCATCATCGGCCCCATCGACCACTGGATCGCCTTTATCCTGCTCGCCTTCATCGGCAGCAAAATGCTGTGGGAGGCCTTTACCGAGGACGAGGATGAAGGCGACGGCAAGGATGCCGAAAAGATTGACCTGGGCGAGTACCTGATCCTCGCCATCGCCACCTCAATCGACGCCTTAGCCGTGGGCATCTCATTTGCCGCGCTCTCGGTTGACATCGTTCCCGCTGTATCGCTTATCGGCGTCATAACGTTTATCTTCTCCGTCGCCGGCGTAGCGATCGGCCACACCTTTGGCGCGCGCTACGAAAAACCCGCCACCATCGTGGGTGGCGTCGTGCTCATCCTCATTGGGCTTAAGATTTTGCTTGAGCATCTGGGGATTTTGGCGCTGTAACGCCAAACACAATCGCTCAAAACTCAACGCCAGCACAAGGTCTCATGCAGAGTTTTGCATGAGACCTTTTCGTGCAGACTTTTGCATGTCATACTGATATGCAAAAGTCTGCACGTTAGGAGATCGCCGTGGATACCCTTCCCATCACCACACCGCGCCAAGCTGGCATCTACGTGCGCCAGTCACGCGAGTCGCAGGGAATCACCCGTGCGACCCTCGCTAAAAAGGCCGGTGTTTCGGAGCGCCTGCTCGCATCGCTCGAGCTGGGCGACGCCACCGGCATTCGACTCGACAAGTTGCTGACCGTCTTTAACGCACTCGGCATAGGTCTCTTCGCGCAAAGCGATAACGACTCCATCGCATCGCCCTCCGAACATCCGACGACGATAGTGAACCTCCCTATCGCGAACTCGAATACCCTGCCAAAGCCAAGCGTAGGCAGACGACCCACTCGCCAAGGAACGCCATCTTCCTATGGTGCCTTGCTGGCCCAAATCGCAGCCGAGCAAGGCCTTTCCGGCACTTCAAACCTCTCCTTTGGCTGCAAGGTTGTGAAATAAATGGCAGAGATGGAACTCGCGACCCTCATTTGTGGCGAAATCGCCGGCACTCTCCGGCAAGACGAGCATGGACTCTGCAGCTTTGCATACGCCCCAACCTATCGCGGAGCACCGTTATCGCTAACAATGCCGCTTTCCAATCGCACGTATGGCCATAACATCGTCCGCCCGTTCCTATTTGGCCTTTTGCCCGACAGTCAAGAGCAGCGTCGCGCTATTGCCACCGAGCATGATGTTGCATCCAACAACCCCGTCGCCCTCTTGTGCCATATCGGTCTTGACTGCGCGGGGGCCGTTCAGTTTTGTCGAGCCGATCAATTAGACGCCGCCCGCGGCAGGGTCTCGGCATACCGCCCGCTTACCAATACTCAAATCGCTCACAAGCTCAAAGCAATTCGCGATGACGAAAGAGAGACATGGATGGGCTCCAACGAAAGCTGGTCCCTGGGCGGCAATCAAGGCAAATTTGCACTAGCTTGGCATGATGGCCAATGGTGCGAATGTCTAGGATCATCCCCCACTACCCATATCTTCAAAAATGGTGTCGTTGGGTTCAAACATCAGGCCTTAAACGAATTCGTCTGCATGAAAACGGCTCGGCGTGTTGGCATTCCAGCTGCCAACGTCTCCTATTGCACATTTGAAGACGAAGCCGCGCTCGTCGTTGAACGGTACGACAGAATGGTCAATAGCAGCGGAAATATCGAAAGGCTGCATCAGGAGGACTTTTGCCAGGCGCTCGGTGTATTGCCAAGCCAGAAATACACCGCCGACGGAGGACCAACTACACGAGACATCCAAGAACGACTGATTAACACAGTCCCCCACCACATGAATCTTGTGCTTTTTACCTATATGTTGTTCTATAACGCCATTATCGGAGCGCCTGACGCACACGCTAAAAACTACTCGCTCATCCTTGGCAAAGGCACAAACGCGGCGCTCGCACCCATGTACGATGTCGCGTCGGGTTTGGCGTATGAGCGCATGCGCCGCCGGGCGCGCCTTGCCATGGGCGTTGGCGGCGAGAACCGTGTGGGGCGCATCGGACCCAACGCAATTCGCCGATACCACGGTATGGGCGACCCCGCGCTGGAGGCGGCGCTCACCGATGCCGGGCTATCCGAGAAGTTTTGCTTTGCGACCATGATGGACCTCGCCTACGAGGTACCCATTTGCATGGAAGAGGTCATGGACGAATACGCCGACCTGCCCGGCATGGCGGACCTGCGCGAGCATATGCTCGGCCCCGTCCGCGAAAACTGCCAGCGCACCCTCGACCTCATCAAGGCGGATATGGGCTAGACGCCCGCAATTTCCCATTTCCCAAAAGAAGAGAGGGGGCACCTGTCGCAAAGACCGGGTGCCCCCTCTCGTAATGTCATTTGCAATCCGCTAGCACGTGGCTCGAACTGCTGCTAGCGCGACCTTTACGCAGTGAGGCGCTTGAGAACGTCGATGAGCAGCTCGTAGAAGCGCTCGGCAGAAGCGAGCTCCATGCTCTCGTCCGGGGTGTGGACATCGGAGAGCGTCGGGCCCACGGCGATGGCGTCCAGGCCGTGCAGAGCCTCGGCAAACAGGCCGCACTCAAGGCCGGCGTGAATGGACTCGATGCGCAGCTCGGAGCCAAAGAGCTCTCGATAGCTCTCGACAAAGACTTCGCGGACCGGCGAATGCTCGGCATAGCTCCAGCCGGGATACTCAAACTCAAACTTGGCGTCGAAGCCCAGGACATCGGCCAGCGTCTGCAGACGGTCCTTGAACTCGTTCTGCAGCGAGGTGATCGAAGAGCGCGGGGACAGCATAATCTTGACCTCGTCATCGGAGGTGGCGACCACGCCGATGTTGGAGGAAACCTCGACGGAGCCGTCGGTGGCGACGTTACGGCGAATCACGCCGTTAGGGGCAAGGCGCAGGGCGCGGATGAGGGCAAGCGCGGACTTCTGGTCCATGGCCTCAACCTCGGCGTCGTCGGCAATCTCGACGGTGCAAGTAAAGCCGGGGTCGAAGACCTCGAGCTCGGCAGTGACGTCGGCGATGATGCCCTTTGCGATCTGGGCCGCGGCCTCGGCGGCAGCGTGGTCGGCGTAGACCAGAACAGCCTTGCACTCACGGTTGATGGCGTTGTCCTTGGTGCCGCCGTTAAAGCTGACGATGGCGGGCTCGCCGGCGACCATCAGGCGGTCGATGATGCGGGCCATGATAAGGTTGCCGTTGCCGCGCTCCAGGTTGATGTCGGAGCCGGAGTGACCGCCCAGCAGGCCGGAGATGTCGAGCGTGAGGGTGCTACCGGTCTTGTGCTCGCGCGCGATCGGGCACGTGTAGGTAACGACGACGCCGCCGGCGCAGCTGACGGTGGCAACGCCCTCTTCCTCGGAGTCAAGGTTAATCATGGTGCGGGCGCTAATCTGGGACTTGTCGAGCGTCTCGGCGCCGACCAGGCCGGTCTCCTCGTCGGTGGTGAATACGCACTCGAGGGCGGGGTGAGCGATCGAATCGTCATCGAGAACAGTGAGCATCAGAGCAACGGCAATACCGTTGTCGGCGCCCAGAGTGGTGCCGTTAGCGGTGAGGACGCCGTCCTTGACGACCAGGTCGATACCATCAGTCGTAAAGTCGTGCTCAACGGAGCCCAGCTTGTCGCACACCATGTCGATGTGGCCCTGCAGCATCACGGTCGGGGCATTCTCGGCGCCGGCAGATGCGGGCTTGCGAATGATGACGTTGTAGACCTCGTCCTGATACACATCGAGGCCGCGCTCCTTGGCAAACGCAACCAGGAAATCGCTGATGCCCTTCTCGTTGCCAGACCCACGGGGGATCGCGCTGACCTCCTCAAAGAAATGGAACAGCTGGGCGGGCTCGTAGCCGGTAATCTTGTAGTCCATGGTGCCTCCTTGGCGCAACTGGTTAGACAGTAAGACATGCGACTTGTATATTCCCAGACTTTGCGTGCATAAACCAGTCGAAAACGCCGAGCGCCCTTGCATCATCGGCTAACGGTGGACCGTATAGCGTAACGGTCACAACTTCCGCAGCTCTACAAATCGAGGCGCCCTTTTCGGAGCGCCTCGATTGCGCGTATCAAATTGTCGCCACGCCCTACAGCGCGCCGGAACCGGCTTGCATCATGCCGCCGGGGCCCGAGGTCACGCCGCCGCTCACGGGCGCGGCGTTGCCGGTGTGCGGTGCCGCCGGGGCGGTATCGCCACCGAGCGTGCCCGCCGGACGCGGTGCCGGGATCTCGCCCGTGCCGTGGCTAAAGACAAACTTGCCATCGGCCACGTCGCACAGGACGGTATCGCCCTCGCCCCACTCGCCGGCCAGGAGCTCCTCGGACAGCGGGTCCTCGATGAGCTTTTGAATAGCACGGCGCAGCGGACGCGCACCGTTGGTGAGGTCGGTGCCCTCGGCCACGATCTTGTCATAGGCCGCATCGGTGAGCTTGATGTTCATGCCGTTTGCGATCAGGCGCTGGCGCAGGTCGTCCACCAGCAGGTGCGCGATCTTGGTCAGGTTCTCGCCCGAGAGCTTCTGGAACACCACAATATCGTCGATACGGTTGAGCAGCTCAGGGCGGAACAGGCGCTTGAGCTCGCCCATCGCACGGCCCTTGATCTCGCTCGACGTGAGACCCTGCTCACCGGTGGTGCCAAAACCGACGCTCGCATCCTGCGCGATCTCGCGGGCGCCCACGTTGGACGTCATGATGATCACGGTATTGCGGAAGTCGACCGTCTTGCCCTGACTATCAGTCAGGCGGCCCTCCTCCAGCACCTGCAGCAGGATGTTGAAGATGTCGGGGTGCGCCTTCTCGATCTCGTCGAACAGCACGACCGAATACGGGTGACGACGAACGGCCTTGGTAAGCTGACCGCCCTCGTCGTGACCCACGTAACCCGGAGGGCTACCGATGAGCTTGGAGACCTCGAACTCGCTGCCGAACTCCGACATGTCGAAGCTGATGAGCGCGTCCTTGCTGCCAAAGAGGTACTCGGCGAGCGTCTTGGCGAGCTCGGTCTTGCCTGTGCCGGTGGGACCCAGGAAGATAAAGCTGCCGCCGGGGCGACGCGGGTCCTTGAGCGGCGAGCGACTGCGGCGCACGGCCTTGGCAACGGCCTCGACAGCCTCGTCCTGACCGATGATGCGCGTCTTGAGCACGCTTTCGGCTTGCAGCAGGCGACGGCTCTCGCTCTCGGTAAGCGAAGACACCGGCACGCCCGAAGTCACGGACACGATGTCGGCGATCTGGGAGACATCGATGGTGAGCGGGCTGGCGTCGAGCTCGGCGGTCCAGGCGGCCTTGGCCTCGGCGAGCTCAATCTCGGCGGCCTTCTGCTGCTCGGTGATCTCGGCGGCCTTGTTCATGTCGTCGCTCTCGGTGGCCTCCTGCGCGGCGGCCTTAAGCTCCTCCACGCGATGCTCGGCCTCGCGCACCGGCTCGGGCGCGCGGTTGGCGGCGATGCGGGCGCGGGCGCCGGCCTCGTCAATGAGGTCGATGGCCTTATCGGGCAGGAAGCGATCCTGGATGTAGCGGTCGGAGAGGTTCGCGGCGGCCTCGATAGCACCCTGCGTATAGCGCACATGGTGGTGCTCCTCGTAGCGCGGCTTGAGCGCGGTCAGGATCTTGACCGTGTCCTCGACGCTCGGCTCCTCGACATCGATGGTCTGGAAGCGACGCTCGAAGGCCGGGTCCTTGGTGAGGTACTTGCGGAATTCCTCGGCCGTGGTGGCGCCGATAATCTGGAAGGCACCGCGCGCGAGCACGGGCTTGAGCATGGAGCTCGCGTCGATGGAGCCCTCGGCAGAGCCGGCACCGATGATGGTGTGCATCTCGTCAATAAACAGGATGACGTCGTCAGCTTCGGTGGCCTCCTGGATCACGTTCTTGAGGCGCTCCTCAAACTCACCGCGATACTTGGCGCCCGCAACGAGGCCCGGCAGGTCGAGCGTCCAGATGTTCTGGTTCATAAGGTTCTCGGGCACGTTGCCAGCTGCAATCTGCTGAGCCAGGCCCTCGACGATGGCCGTCTTGCCCACGCCGGGGTCGCCCAAGATAAGCGGATTGTTCTTGGTGCGACGCGAAAGGATCTCCATCATACGCTGGACTTCCTTTTCGCGACCAATTACAGGGTCGAGCTCGCCGTCGCGCGCCTTCTGCGTAAGGTTGGTGGCGAACTGCTTAAGCGTATCGGTGCCGCTCCCCTTTTGCTGCGACGCGTCCGAGCCGCTAAAGAACGGCAGGCCCGCACCGGGACGCCCGGCACCGGCGCCGGCGAGCGGACGCTTCTTGTCCTGGTCCTTGGCGGTAAGTTTCTCGATAGCCTTTTTGATGGAGGCGGACGACACACCCAGGCGCATGAGGATGTCCATGGCCATGCCGTTACCCTCTTCGACGATGCCAATCAGCAAGTGCTCGGTCGACACGTAGGTCTGGTTGTTCTCACGTGCCACGCGGAAGGAGCGCTCCATCACGCTAATGACGAGCGGCGTAAAGGCAAGCTTGGCAGCCTCGGTCTCCTCGCTGGGCTCGGGAACCGTGGTCTGGACCTCCTTGAGGGTGTCCATGATGTCGTCGTAGGAGATATCAAGCGAGCGCAGCGCCTCGGCAGCGATGCCCTCGTCCTCCTTGGCGAGTGCGAGCAGCAGGTGCTCGGTGCCCACCTTATTTGAGTGCAGATCGAGCGCCTCCTGTTTGGCCATCGACATGACCTTGCGCGCTCGATCGGTAAATCTATCTAACATGCTCGTTTCCTTACATGAGTTCATCGAAATCAAAACGCCCGCCCGTCGGCGGCGCTTTTGTCTCTTTACCCACAGGTTGTCTATGTTAACAGCTGGAGGAATATCTATAAACCCGGCTCACATGAATGCAGGTTATGACCGCATCGCGGGACTCACCGCGCGATGCGCGACAGGCGCCCCGCAAGAGAAACCCTAGGCGTCTTTCACCACGTCGGGACTCGTCGCACGCGATGCGCGATAGGCATCGGCCTCCTTGGAGACGCGTTCGAGCAGCTCGGATGTATCGACGCCCTCGACTTGCGCGACCGTTTCCACCGTCTGCATGGCGACCGCCCTCAGGTACGCGCACGCGCTGTCCCCCGGCTGCTCGAGGTCTATCTCCTCGCCGCCCTCCCGGGCAAAGCCGACCGCCATCACAAAGCCCATGATGCCCGAGACCAGAAAGCCCACCGCAAAGCTCGAATCTGCCTTGAGCTCTTCTCCGTCGGGGTGGACGATCTCTCTCACGCGGTCGATGATGATCGTATGGATGCCCTGCACGACCTGCTCGGCGGCACCCGCCCTCATGGTGATGACGATGCGCCGCAGCAGGCAGCGGACGTCGCGCCGGTCGAACGCCGAAAGGTCGCCCTCGCTCGAAAAATGCCAGAGGGCATCGGTGATGAGCTCGTTATCCTGCAGCAGCTGGGCTATGGCGATGGCGACGAGTTCATCGAAATCGTGAAAATAGTAGTAAAACGTTCCGCGATTGCACTGGGCGGCGCGGGTCACCTCGCCAACCGACAGCTCGAAGATGCTGTTGTTCTCGATGAGCTCCCAAAACGCCTCGATGATACGGGTGCGTGCATCGGGCGCATCGGCGTCCTTACGCGGTCTCGCCATGCGCCTCACCGCACCCCTGCGCCTTGGCGTTCATGATGAGCATCTGAAGACGGTTCTCCACGTTGGCGAAGCTCACGTCGGGATCGTAGTCGAGCGGCAGGAACTGCGCCGTGGGATACTGCTCCTTGAGCGCATGGATGAGCCCGCGCCCCACGACATGGTTGGGCAGACACCCGAACGGCTGCAGGATCACGAAGTTGCGGCAGCCGCGCTTGGCGTGCTCGAGAATCTCCGCCGGAATCAGCACGCCCTCGCCCGCATCGAACGTATGGTGCAGGATCTTATCGCTCGCGCGCACGAGCTCGGGCATGCGCGTCGGCGGCTCGTAGAGCGGGCTCGCCGCGCCCAGGCGGTCGCAACGGTCGTGCGCGAGCTCGAACAGGTTGTCCGCCGTGGCGTACCAGGCCTTTTCGGGCAGCGACAGGTCGACGTGGAACTCGCGCGACTGCGCATGCTTGTAGAAATAGGTCTTGCGGATCACGTCGGTCATGCGCGCCTCGATGACCTCGAGCCCGTTGTCCTCGAGGTAGCGCTCGATCTCGTGGTTGGCGCCGAGATGGAAATTGAGCAGGTACTCGCCCACGATGAGAACGGTCGGATGCGGGTTCGAGCGGTCGTACGGAACGGCGTCCATGATCGCAAGCGCGCGTTTGAAGCCCGTCGCCTGGCCTCTCAGCCCGGAGCGCTCCATGCCCTCGATAACCTCATCGAGCGCGCGGTCGAACGCAGCGTCCGCCGCGCCCTTCTCGAGCTCGTAGGGACGGATGCGCCTAAGCATGGCCTCGAGGGCATCGATCATGGGAAGACCGTAGGCGATCTGGATGCTCGGGCCAAGGCCGAGCTTGAAGCCCGGATGCGCATTGTGGGCATCGACGTCGTCGTTGGTGAGCACCGGGACATAGTCGTATCCCGCGTCGTCGAGCGCGCGGCGCAGCAGGGGCATGTAGTGCGTCAGGCGGCAGTCGCCGATATACTTGCCAGTCACCACGGCGACGTCGTGCGGGTCGTACTTACCGCTCTCGAGTGCCGCGAGCGCCTCGCCGATCACGATTTGCGCGGGGAAGCAGATGTCGTTGTGCACATAGCGTTTGCCCAGGCGGATGGCATCCTCGCGCCCGATATCAAGGGCCTCGGCGCGCACGCCCTGATTGCGCATCGCCGCGGTCATGAGCCTGCAGAACGCATGGGAGGTGTTGGGGACCAGCGCGATCTTGTCGTGCCGGTCGCGCTTGGTGTACTTGACCTTATACGGGTCGTCGAGCGGATGGACCGCGTGCACCCGGGCGCCCTCGGCACGCTCCTCCGCGCGACGACGGTTGACCGACTCGATAAACGAACGCACGCGAATGCCCATGGGACCGGCGACGTCGCTCTCATCGAGCTTGATCATCATCGGAACCTTGGAGCCCATCTCGCCCATCATGCGCGCGATCTCGTCGGTGAGATACGCATCGTGGCCGCAGCCGAAGCTGCCCATCTGCACGAGCTCGAGCTCGGGCGTCGATGCGACGATGACCGCGCACGACAGCATGCGCGCATGGTAGTTGTTCACGATGTCGATGCGGCTGTTGGAAAGATCGACGTTGCAGACCCCCGGCACCGCATCGGGCGTCAGCACGGGGATGCCGCGCTCAGAGAAGAGCTTGGGCAGCCCGTGGTTGACCAGCGGGTCGTTGTGGTACGGGCGCGAAGCGATCACCACCGCGTAGCCGCCGTCCTCGCGCACGTTCTCGAGCACCTGCCTGCCGCGCAGCTGCAGCTGGTTCTCAAACGTCTCCTGCGCGCGGTCCGCCTGCTCGGTCGCCTTGGCAACCAGGTCGGCATCGATATCGAAGGTCTCCTTGCACCACGCCTTGAGCTGGCGGTTTCGGTCGCCCTCGTCGTACCAGTGGAACAGCGGCGTATCGAACGGAACGCCGAAACGCTCCTCCGGGTTATCGGAATTGCGCATCACGTAGGGGTATCCCTTTACGACGGCGCACATCCACTCGCTGGTAGAGGCGGTGTTTTCGGTGGGCACCGTCGTGATGATGGGCATGAAGATGCGGTCGACGCCGGCGTCGACGAGATTGCGGATGTGCCCGTGGACGAGCTTGGCCGGGAAGCACACGGTGTCGGATGTGACGTGCGCCAGACCGCGCTCGTACATCGCCTTGGTGCTGCGTCCCGAGACGCGCACCTTAAAGCCGAGCGTGCTGAAGAACGTCGACCAGAACGGCATGGTGTCCCAGAACTCGAGCACACGGGGAATGCCGATCGTGACATCGCGCCCCCCGCAGACGGGAACCGTGGGGTACGACTCGAACAGCAGCTCCTCGCGGTCGACAAAGAGATTGGGGGCAGCCGCGGTCCGGTCGCGCCCCGTGCCGGGTGCCTGTGCCTCGCAAGCACCCTGCGGACGCAGCTCCTCCGCCGCGGGAACCTCGCGCACGAGCTCATCCCATGAGATGGCGCCGCCGCGCGGGCAGCGATTGCCCGTGACGTAAAGCGAGCCGTCGCCAAATGCCACGACCGCGCGCTGGCAGCGGTTGTTGCACCGACGGCAGGTAACGCCGCCGAACTCGCGATGCTCGAAGCGCTCCACGGCATCGAGCCCGATAAACGACGTGTCGGCGTCGCCCTTGCGGCATTCCTCGCGCGCGAGCAGGGCGATACCGATAGCGCCCATCAGCCCCGGGTGGGGCGCACGCGTGACGGGTTTGCCCAGATACTGCTCGAATGCGCGCAGCACCGCGTCGTTTCGGAACGTGCCGCCCTGGACGACGACTTTGTCGCCCAGACGGTTGAGATTTGAAACGCGAATGACCTTGGTGAACACGTTCTCGATAATCGAACGGCAGAGACCGGCCATGATGTCGCCCGGACCCTTACCGCGCCGCTGCTCGGAAACGACGCTGCTGTTCATGAACACCGTGCAGCGGCTGCCGAGAACGGCGGGGGCTTTGGACGAAAATGCCTCGGTCGCGATATCCTCAACGGCTATTCCGAGGTTTTTGGCAAAACCCTCGAGGAACGAGCCGCAGCCCGCAGAGCACGCCTCGTTGACGACGATATCGGTCAGCACGCCGTGGTTGAGCCAGATGGCCTTCATATCCTGTCCGCCGATGTCGAGCACGAAGGTCGCATCGGGAACGCATGCGCACGCGGCGCGGGCGTGCGCGACCGTCTCGACCGTATGGTAGTCGGCGTGGAACGCGCGCGCGAAAAGCTCCTCGCCGTATCCCGTGGTGCCCACGGCATCGATCGCAAGCGTGACTCCCGCTGTCTCCCAGCGGTTCTTCAAGCTGACAAGACCCTGTTGGGCGACGTCGAGCGGTCTGCCGTTATTAGACGCGTAGAACGAATCGACAAACTCACCCGCCTCATCGACCAGGGCGAACTTGGTCGTCGTGCTCCCCGAATCGATACCGAGCGCCACACGCACCGTCTCTCCGGGCGCATACGCATCCGGACCCTTTGCCGGCGTCTCTTTGCCATGGCGTGCCGTAAAATCCGCCTGCTCGGCAGGTGTGGCAAAAAAGGGCTGGGCAAGACGTCCCTCCCCGCTTGCGGGCGCGACCGTCTCGAGCTTATCCAGCCGGACAAAAGCGTCGGGAAGGTCGATCGGTTGGGACGATGCGAACATGTCGGTCAGCGACAGGGCGGCACCGCGCGCGACCATGATCTGCGGATCGCGCGGGACGATAACCTGATCGTCCGATAGATTCAGTTGCTCCCGGAACACGCGGACCAGCGTGGGGTTGTAGGCGAGCGTACCGCCCTCGAAGATTACCGGCGGCTCGATGTCGATACCCTGGGCCAGACCGCCGATCGTTTGGCGGGCGACCGCGTGAAGCGCCGAAAGCGCCAGGTCGGTGGTAGGAATGCCCTCGTTGAGCAGCGGCTGGATATCGGTCTTTGCGTACACGCCGCAGCGGCCCGAGACCTCGTGGACGGTCGTTCCCCGGCTTGCGAGCTGCTCGAACTCGCCCGATTCGGTGCCGACCCCCATGAGCTTTGCCATCTCGTCGATAAATGCACCGGTACCGCCTGCGCACGAGCCGTTCATGCGCATGTCGGCAACCTCGATGTCTCCCTTATCGTTGGTGCGGAAGAAGATTATCTTGGCGTCTTGGCCGCCCAGCTCGATGGCGCAGCGCGTCTGCGGATAGAACCTGCTGATCGCGAGCGCGTTGGCGACCACCTCCTGAACGTACGAGGCGCCCAGCGCGGTCGCGATATCGCGCGCACCCGAGCCGGTCACCGCAACGCGCAGCGACTCATGGGGAAAGCGCTCGGCGAGCTCGCCGAGCATGGCGCGCACGCTCGCTGTCTGACACGCCCCGTGGCGGCGATATCCCCACCACGCCTCGGTCATATCCTCGTGCATCGCGTAAACTTTGGTCGTCGTCGACCCTACGTCCAGTCCTACTAGCAACGCCATAATGCTCCGTCTCTCGCATTTTTCCTGCTAGAGATATACCACTCTACGTAATACAACAGACTGTTGTATTTAAACTCCGTATAAAAAGCGGCTGCCGAAACGCTTCAGCAGCCGCCGAATGCACCAACAGATTGTTCTGCGCGCTAGCACGTCGGGCAACGGAGCAGCACGGGCCCTCCGGTCATGCGCACCGCTCACGCCCGCAATGTCGCCGAGAGAGCTATCCACGCTTAGGGCTCCAACCAAGCAAGTCGCCCGCGCTCAGCAGATCCCTAAGCGAGCTACTCGCACTCAGAAGCCATAGCCTGCTCCAAGAGCTCGGCATGCTCCTCCTCGAAAACCGTCCCCACAGGGAAGGCGCGACGGAAGACGAAGTGGGAAATCGGACCGGCTACCAAAAGGTTCCACGGCAGCGCCATCACAAAATTATGCGGGATGTTGATCATCCAGATCGCGGGCACGGAATACAGGTTCGCAAGGATGCCGCCGGGCATGTGCGTCAGACCCTCGCAGGCACCGTACAGCGACATGATGATGACCATGGGAACGACCATGCAGGAGCTGACGGCGAGCGTCATGGCGAGCGGCGAGCTCTTGCCCGGCGCGACCAAGTACTTAAAGGCGAAACCCTTGGCGAGCGGGCTGGCGACGAACCAGTCGCAGCACATGGCAAAAATGTAGGCAACGGGGAAGCCGAGCCACGCAGCGGCAACGACCTCGCCGTTGATGGCCCCGTGCTGCAGGGCAACGTTGTAGATGCTCATCCAGAGCACCATGCAAAAGCACATGATAAAGGTGAACAGCAGGCTCTCTCGTTTGTTGATAGGCATAAAGGGCAGATTCCTCTCTGTGTTGTGCCGCGGCGCCACGCAACAAAAACGGGCGGGCAAGATGGAGCTGTTGGAACTTCATCTCGCCCGCCCGTGGTACGCGCGTCTGCGACTACTTATGTGGTGGAACCAGCCTAGCACGAACGGCGCGCGCTTCGTAAGCGTTGAGTTTGTGGAGATGCAGGGCACCAAAACCCCCGACCCCATAAGTTGCGGTGGAATACGGACTGTTTTGACCCTTTAAGCAACAATTCAGTCCCTATTTCACCGCAACTCATTTGGTGCAAAGTAACCTGTCCCCCTTGCACCAATTAGCTGGTATGGCGCCAGCGAGGGTCGGTGAGGGTTCTCGCCACGCCCAAGCCAACGGGCAGAAACGCCACGATGAGCACTGCGCGCACAAACCAGCCGAGCATGTTGACCGTGTCGAAGGTGCACATGTAATACATAGAGCGATAGAGATACAGACCGGGCACCATAATGACAATCGAAGGCACCGTGAGGGCGATGCGCGGGTAGGTGAGCTTGACTTCGGCCAAGCTTGCCAGCAGACCCGATACCAGCGCGCCGATAAACGCTGCTGCCTCGGGAGGCATTCCCGTGCTGAGGCCCAGGAAGGGAATCATCGTCGGCGCATCGACAAGGGTCAGACGCAGGGTATTGGACACGGCGCCGATCAACCCAGCTGCCGCGGCCATCTTTACCGGGCTGTTGAACATCACCGAGAAGCCGAATACGCCAACGAAGCTCATCACCACGCGCAGGAGCGTAAGGGCAAGCGGCGAAAGGCCCAGTGGGGCAAAGTCGTCCGGCGCCAGGCCAACACACTCGGCAACCATCCAACCTACGAGCGTCGCCATCACAATAATCGATACGGCATATGAAAGGCGCTCGATACCGCTTCGCATGTCGAGCTTGGCGATGTCGAGGCCCGCCGTAATGAGCGGAAAGCCGGGAATCACAAAGAGCATGGCGCCGATATAGCCTTCTTGGTGCGACATTGCCCCCGGTATGACCTGGCCAAGGCCGAGCAATGCCAGCAGATACGAAACGCAAGCGAGCGCAACGCCGGTCGTCAGCGCGCTGAACTGACCAAGGCCTTGCTTGAGAATATGGGAGCGGGCAAAGTTGCCGACACCCGCGCCCACAAACGCGCAGGCCATCTCGATAGGGCCGCCGCCGAGCAAAAAGACGAAGGCGCCGCAAGCACAAGCTGCCGCAAGGCCCTGTTGCCAGGGAGAGTAATCGGGTTTTGAACTCTCAACGGTCTTGAGCATCTCGTGGTATTCGTGCACGGTAAACCGGCGCCCATACGTCTCGATTTCATTTAAGAAGCTCTCCATCATCCAAATGCGATGGGTATTGACTCCCGTTGTGGGCAGGCTGACAACCTCGTTAAAGCAGTGGCCATCTTCGATGCAGGTGCACTCAAACGACAGAAGACTTAAGTCAACGTGGATGGTGACACCGAGTACGGCGGCAACACGATTCATGGTATCGCGCACGCGCCAGGCACCCGTTCCGCTTGCCAGCATAAGCATGCCGGTGCGGCAGATGATGGATGATTTATCGGTGAGCGGCGCATCGACGGCAAGCTCATCGCCTGCCGTCACGATCTGGTGCCAGTCAGTTTTCATATGGAGCGCGCCGGCACGGACACCGTGGTGCATGGGGGCTCTCGAAAGCAGCGAGTCAAGGCGCGAAGGCTGTGAGGGCTCCGCCGATTCGCCCTCGTCCTCGTCGGGCTCTTCATCGACCAGATCAAAGGAATCAAGCGGCGCTGGCTCGCGACGGTCGATCAGCTCCTCGTCCTCATCATCAAAGTAATTGAACTGATCGAGCATGTCCTCTTCGATTGAACGCTCGCTCGCGTCGTCCATATAGACGCTCCCTTCCTACCGACTAACCCCCATCCTAGGCAGCAACGGCTAAAGGAAACATAAAAGAGACGGCTGTCATGCGAGCCATGTGCTCAACAGCCGTTGGGCAGTCGTTTAAGAACGTCCCCAATGACTACATCGATGTTCTAAGTGTCAACCAAGTCAACGCCGCAGGTAGAGGACGGACAGCGAGCGACGTCCAGGGCGACAATTTGTCATTCAAAAGGCAAGGCATAGACCTTCTGGTCATGCCTTGCCTTTTGAATGACAAATTGTCGCCCTGGGCGGCGCGCAGCGTCAACTGGTTACGCGGGTTGGTAAACCCGCGTAACCACCTAGGTCGCGCCCTTGAAGTTGAACGTCAGATTGCCCAAATGCGGACCGCGCAGCGTCGAGCCGTTACGCGGTTCGTAGAACCGCGTAACAAGTTAGTACATCTTTGCGCCGGCGGGGATGGAGGCGTCGAGCTGGATCAGGTTGAGGCGCTCCTCGCCCTCCTCCTCGTGGACAGCGCTGATCAGCATGCCGCAGCTGGGAATACCCATCATCTTGCGCGGAGGCAGGTTGGTGATGGCGAGCAAGGTCTTGCCAACCAGGTCCTCGGGCTCGTAATAAGCGTGAATACCGGAGAGGATGGTGCGGTCGGTGCCGGTGCCGTCGTCGAGCGTAAAGTTCAGCAGCTTCTTGGACTTCTTGACGGCCTCGCATGCCTTGACCTTCACAGCGCGGAAGTCGCTCTTGGAGAAGGTATCAAAGTCGACGAACTCCTCAAACAGCGGCTCAACGGCGATCTTGGAGTAATCGAGCGTGGGCTTAAGCGACTTAACGAATGGGCTCGCGGCGTTGCCGGCCTCGGCAGCCTTGGCGGCAGCGGCACCGGACTGGAAACCTTTCTCGGGCTTCATGTGCGGGAACAGCAGCACGTCGCGGATAGAAGCCTGGTTGGTAAGCAGCATGACCACGCGGTCGATACCAATGCCAATACCGCCCGCGGGAGGCATACCGTACTCGAGGGCGCGCACGTAGTCCTCGTCATACTCCATGGCCTCATCGTCGCCGCCGGCCTTCTCGGCCATCTGGGCGGCAAAGCGCTCGGCCTGGTCGACCGGGTCGTTGAGCTCGGAGAACGCGTTGGCGTACTCGTGGCCGGCAATAACCAGCTCAAAGCGGTGCGTCAGGCGCGGGTCGTCCTCAAAACGCTTGGCAAGCGGGCTGACCTCGATGGGGTAATCGCACACGAAGGTCGGGTTGACGATGGTGTCCTCGCCCAGCTCATCGTAGATCTCGGCGATAATCTTGCCGGCGGTCCACTCGGGCTTAATCTCCAGGCCCTTCTCGCGCGCGGCGGAAGCAAGCTCCTCGACCGGCGTGTCGATGGTGACCTGCTTGCCGAGCACATCGGAGACGATGTCGGTCATGGGACGGCTGGCCCACTCACCAGAAAGGTCGATGGTCTGGCCCTGGTACTCGATGACCTCGGGGTTGCCGATGGCCTTGTTGGCAGCCTTGATGACACCCTGGGCGAGTGCCTTCATGCCCTCGAGGTCGGAGAAGGCACGGTAGGCCTCCATCGTGGTGAACTCGGGGTTGTGGGTAAGGTCCATGCCCTCGTTACGGAAGATGCGGCCGATCTCGAACACGCGCTCAAAACCACCGACAATGCAGCGCTTGAGGTGCAGCTCGGTGGCAATACGCAGGTAGCACTCCTGATCGAGCGCGTTGAAGTGGGTAATGAACGGCTTGGCAGTAGCGCCGCCCTGGATGGTCTGCAGGATGGGGGTCTCGACCTCCATGTAGCCGTCGGACTCCATAAAGCGACGGAAGGTGGAGAGAATCTGCGAACGCTTACGGAAGGTCTCGCGAACGTCGTCGTTGGCGATCAGGTCGACATAGCGCTGGCGATAGCGGGTCTCCTTGTCGGAAAGACCGTGGAACTTCTCGGGCAGCGGACGAACGGCCTTGGCAAGCAGGGTCGCGCTCTTAGGAGCAACGGAAAGCTGGCCGCGCTGGGTGCGCACGACCACGCCGGTCACGCCCAGGATGTCGCCCAGGTCGAGGGCCTTGAGCGTATTCCAGGCAGCCTCGTCCATGTCGTTGATGCGGCAGAACAGTTGAATCTCGGCAGTCGCATCGCGCACGACGATGAACATGATCTTGCCCTGACCGCGCTTGGCGACCACACGGCCGGCGATCTTCACGACATCCTCGGTGTCCTCACCATCGGCAAGATCGGCGTACTTAGTCTCGATATCGGCGACGTAGTCCTCAAGCTCAGAGTGCTCGGGATAGGGGTTCTGGCCCGCCTCGAACAGGGCGGCGCGCTTGGCCAGGCGGGTGGCGCGCTCGTCGTTGAGCGTCGATGCCTGATCGGCGGCGTTCTGGTTCTCTGCCATAAGTTAGCTCCTCAAACTAAAACGCTCCCCAGGATTCGGTCCCAGGGAGCGAAAACACACCTTTACGCGGGACCGTGGTCTAGCGTGCGATCTTGGCGATGGTGTAGACGCGAGTCTTGCCGGAAGGCGTAACGACCTCGACGGAGTCGCCCTCGCCGTGACCGATGATGGCGTGACCGACCGGAGACTCGTTGGAAATCTTGTGCTCGAGCGAGTTGGTCTCGGTGGTACCAACGAGCGTGACTTCCATGACCTCGCCGTTGGGATCAATCAGCGAAACGGTGGAACCGATGGAGACGGTCAGGTCGCCCGTGGTGGCAGCAACCTGAGCGTTGGCGAGGATGGCCTGGATCTCGGCAATACGAGCGGCGTTCTGGGCCTGCTTGTCCTTAGCGGCGTCGTACTCGGAGTTCTCCGAAAGGTCGCCGAACGCGCGGGCTTCCTTGATGTCCTCGACGATCTCCTTGGCGTAATCGCCCTCACGCCAAGCGAGCTCCTCGACGAGCTTCTGGCGGCCCTCAGCGGTCAGTACGATCTGGCTTGCGTCCATACGGATATCTCCCCAACTCTGATCAAACAATCAACTGTCAACAAAACGAAAAAGACCGGCTAGCCTGCGGGCAAGCCGGTCAGGTGCTCACCCCAAAGGGATGGGACTACTCTGCGTCCGCGTCGCTGTCCTCTGCCTGCTTCTTCTTGGCAGCAGCGAGCTTGGCCTCGAGCTCAGCGATCTCCTTGTCCTCCTCGGACTGCTCGACCACGACCTCCTCGGCCTGCTTGGTCTCGGCCTTATCGTCGCCCTCCATACCCTCACGGATATTCTTGACGGTAGAGCCGAGGGACTTGCCGAGCTTCGGCAGGTTCTTGGGCCCGAAGATAATCAGGACAACGACGAGAATAATGATGAGCTCAGGAGCCCTCAGTCCAAACATGTAGACCTCCACAATACAGCGAGACAAGCTCGAATGAGTATACCGCGGGTATCGCGGTATCACAACACTAGCTAAAAAAAGGGACCGCAAGAAGCGGTCCCTCCTCATGCTCTGGTCGGGTTGACTGGATTTGAACCAGCGACCCCTGCGTCCCGAACGCAGTGCTCTACCAAACTGAGCCACAACCCGTTATCTCGACTATAGTAACAAAGATTTTCGCCGCGTGCTAGAGAAATTTTTATTTCTTTGAAGCGTCGATTTGAACCGTGTTGGGAATAAGCTCCGTCGCGCAGGCCCACCAGCCTTTTTGCTGGGCAGCGTCCGCAAGCCTTTCGGCCGTGGCGGCAGTGTCGCAAATGGCAAACGAACAGGCGCCCGATCCGCACACATCTACAGCAACGGTGCCGTCCTGTTTACGCAGCCAATCGAGAACCGTTTGAATCTGCGGCTCCATCTGTGCGGAAATGACACCTAGGTTGTTATGGATGAGCGCATATGCCGTCTCGGCATCACCAGCACGCAAGGCAGAAGCTATCGCGCCGGGCTTGTCCGCAGGCACCGGGGCCTCGTCAAAACGTCGATAGGCTTCAATTGTCGAAACGCTCGCCTCCCGCGGCTTAACCAGCACAACGGGCGTCGTGGGCAGCACGGAGTACTCAGTTGCCAGCACGTCTCCCCCGCCTACGTAGAACGCAGGGCTCGCGTGCAAAAAGAACGGGACGTCAGCACCAATGCCCCGCGCAATATCGTCGAGCGCTGGGTCGGTGCGATCAATGCCCCAGAGCTCCGCCAAGGCGACAATGACCGCGGCCGCATCCGTCGAGGGGCCGCCCAAGCCGGCGCACAATGGAATGCGCTTCTCAATCGTCACGCAGATGTTTGCCTCGCGACCATAATGCTCGGCCATAGCAACCGCAGCCCGATACGCCGTATTCTTTTGCATGGGAAAATCTGATGCCGGAACCGTCTGGACGGTCAGCGCCTGCACCGGCGTGACCGTCACGGTATCGGAAAGACCGACGGCTGCCATCAGGGAATCGACCCTGTGGTAGCCGCGGTCATCGCGCTCGGTATGAACCCCCAGGTAGAGGTTGATCTTTGCCGGCGCGGAAAGAGTCAGGGACCAATCGGTCACCGTTAATGCTCCTCGAGCTGATTGCCGAGCGGGGTAAAGATATGCTCGCCGCTCTCGGGGTCGAACAGCTCGACCTGGCCGGTGAGGACATCGATGTACTGGTAGGACTGACGCGACTTGCGGCCGCGACGCTCGTCAACCTCGACAATGAAGACGGCCGGGTGGACGCTCTTGATGGTGCCCATGCGCTCGACGACGCGGGTACGGCCCATGTTGGCCTTAACCTTGACGCGATCGCCCACCATATCGGTCAGCTTCTCGTGGATGTCGTCGACGTGATTGACTTCCATCTCTTCCATGAACAGGGCCTCCAGAAGGTGCAATTCAAAAAGGGGATAATACCCCTAAGATAGACAAAACTCTAATACTATAGCACCCTGTTGTGGCCATACGCAAGTAGCTAAATAAGCCCGGTCCCAAATACGTACCAGACGACAATCTCGTATGACCAGTTGTTACGCGGTTTGGTAAAACCGCGTAACCTAAAGGTTGTCGGTGTCCAAGACGATGGTGAATGGACCGTCGTTGACCAAGTCGACTTTCATATCGGCGCCAAAAATGCCGTGCGCCACGTGTTCGACATCTTGGCGAACGAGCGTCAGGAAGTACTCGTAGAGCTCGTTGGCAACATCGGGTGCGCCGGCATCCGTAAACGACGGACGGCGACCGTGGCGGCAGTCGGCGAACAGCGTGAACTGCGACACCACGAGCACCTCGCCGTCGACATCGGCAAGCGCCAAGTTGGTCTTGCCGTTCTCGTCCTCGTTGATGCGCAGCCCGCGGAGCTTGCCCCACAGCTTGTCGGCCTCGGCACGCGTATCGCCATGGCCCACACCCAGCAGCACCAGGTAGCCGCGTCCAATGCGGCCCACGCACTCGCCGTCGACCGTCACGCCGGCGTTGAGCACGCGCTGCACCACCGCACGCACGGTCTACTCCTCGCCCGTCAGCTTGGCGGACAGATGCTCGAGCGCGTGGAAACGATGGCTGATGGCGTTCTTCTCGTCAGCCGTCAGCTCGGCCATGGTCTTGCCCGGCGTGTCGACCGGCAGGAACAGCGGGTCGTAGCCAAAGCCGTGATCGCCGCGGCCCTCGTGCGCGATAACGCCCTCGCAGGCGCCCTCGCCATAGGTAACCAGACCATCCGTGTCGATGAGCGCGACGACGCTCATAAAGCGCGCGGTGCGGTCCTCATCTGCCACGCCTTCCAGGTTAACGAGAAGCTTGGCGTTGTTGGCGGCATCGTCGCCGTGCACGCCCGCATAGCGCGCGCTATACACACCGGGCTCACCGTCCAGCGCGTCGACGACCAAGCCCGAATCGTCGGCAATGGCCATAAGGCCCGTCTCCTCAACCGCGGCTTGGGCCTTGATGATGGCGTTCTCCAAAAACGTCGTGCCGTTTTCCTCGGGATCCTCAAAATCACCCAGCTGGCCGAGCGCCACAAAGCGCACCTCGGGCATGACCTTGCCCAAAATGGCCTCGATCTCGGTGAGCTTATGGGCGTTGCCCGTTGCCACGACGATGGTCGCCGCCGGGTCGAGGGTGTCGATGTCAATCTTCTCAAGTGCCATGACTGGCCTCCTTGTCTCTAAAGCAATGCCGAGCCGAGGGCGACGAGGGACTCCGCCTCTCCCCTCTCAATCAACGGCAGTCTTGTGTCCAGACGTCTCCACAGGTAAAACCTACCAAAATAAACCTGTCCCTTTTTGGCAGGTTAGGCGATGGCTTGGCGCTGAAGCTCGATGAGCTCGGCGATACCCTTGTCGCCCAGGTCGAGCAGGGCGTTGAGGCGTTTGCGGTCAAAGGGCGCCTGCTCGCCGGTGCCCTGGAGCTCGATCATCTCGCCGGTGTCGGTGGCGACGAGGTTCATGTCGACCTCGGCATGGCTGTCCTCGGAATAATCGAGGTCAAGCAGCGTATTGCCGTCGACAACGCCCATGGAGATGGCAGCCACCTGGCCGATAAGCGGGATGCGCTCGATCTTGCCCGCCTCGACCCACATGGCGAGGGCGTCGCGCAGCGCCACCCAGGCGCCGGTGATGCTCGCTGTACGCGTGCCGCCATCGGCCTGAATCACATCGCAGTCAACGGTGACGGTGTACTCGCCGAGCGCCTTCATGTTGACGACGGTACGCAGGCTGCGGCCAATGAGGCGCTCGATCTCCATAGAGCGGCCCTTGCGGTTGGCGTGCTCGCGCTTGCAGCGCTTGCCGGTCGACGCCGGCAGCATGGCGTATTCCGCGGTCACCCAGCCGGCCTTAGCTCCCTTTCGCCAGCCCGGCACGCCCTCCTCGATAGTGGCGGCGCACAGCACGCGCGTGTCACCGAACTCGGCCAAACACGAGCCGTGGGCGTGCTTCATGACGCCACGGGTGAGCTTAACGGGGCGCAACTCGTTGGCGGCGCGACCGTTAGCGCGGTTGACCTGCATGTACTCCATAGAAATATCCTTTCGGCAAAATATATGGCGAAGGCTTTGGCGGCTGCCTTACATCTATTTCAGCTCATCGATATCGATATGTTCGATGCTCTTGAGCGGCTGACCAAAGATAAAGCTGCCCGCCACCGCAAACTCGGCAATGTTATCGGCCGTCGTGGCAAAACGATGCTGCGGCTCGGCGGCGTCGCCCGCCAGCTGCTCGCGGCGCGTGAGGATATCGGTCAGCTCGCGCGTGGTCTCCTCGGCGGAACTCACGACGCGCACCCCAGGCCCCAGCGCATGGCGGATAGGTCCCACCAACAGCGGGAAATGCGTACAGCCGAGCACCACGGTATCGATACCGTGGTCGCGCAGCGGCTCAACCGTGGCACCCACCAGCGCACGCACGGCAGGCGTATCGAAGATGTCCTCGTTCTCAAGCCACTGTTCCTGCAGATGTGCACCCGAGGCGAGCTCGTGTTCGACAACCTCGACAAAGCTCGAGGCAGGACAGCCGTATACATCGACGCCGGCATCCAGGTCCTGAATGGCGCGCGTGTAGGCGCCCGAGCGAATAGTGAGGTTGGTGGCGAGCACGCCCACGCGACGCGTACGCGTGCTGTTGATTGCCGCACGGGCACCCGGCGCGATCACACCGATCACGGGAACGTCGAGCACCTGCTGGGCCAGACGCAAGGCCGCAGCGGTCGCCGTGTTGCAGGCGATGACCATAATCTTGACGTCGTGCTTCGAAAGCCAACGACCCGCCTGCAACGCAAACGAGCGCACCTCATCCTCGGTGCGGGTGCCGTAGGGGCAGCGCTTGGTGTCGCCAAAGTAGTAGACGGACTCGTGCGGCAGCGCCGTCGCGATGGCGCGCGCAACCGTCAGACCGCCCAAACCAGAATCGAACACGCCAATCGGGCGCGTGTCGCCTGCCGGATTCTCGATATCGGACATTACCTCACCAGTCTCTCTCGAAAAGACATGTCCACGTGCGGCGGCGGCGCGCTACGAACGCGCCGCGACCAGCAGCTCTGCCGTCGCCGCCCAACCGTCGATAATTTTGCCACGCGTAACGAAAGCGTTCTCGCAAGCAGCCAGGAACTCAGGCGCGCCGGCGCTCGTCAGGCCATTCTCGACCAGGCAGAACGTGCCCACGTGATCGGCCATGTAGAAGTCGGACTCGGAATCGCCGAGCGCGAGCGTCTCCTCGCGCTCGATCCCCAGGTGCTCGCAGAAGCGCGCGATGGCAACGCCCTTGTTGAGACCCGCGGGGTTGATGTTGAATGCGCGACCGTCCTCGACGCGATCGAGCTCGAGCGTCGTCGGCTTGGACAGGTGAGTCAGATGGCCGTTGCAAGCCCAGATCAGACCGCAGCCGGCCTCGTCCAGGATGGCCTGAACCTCATCGTCGGGCACATCGCCGCGCATGCCGACGGTGACCTCGCGGTATTTGTAGCCGGTCGACATGTCGTTGTGATACTCGATCTTGTGCGGCCAGCGGGCGAGGATCTTCTCGCACACGCCGGTCTGCTCGATCACCTGGTGCGGCGTGAGGCCGCAAGAGGAGTCGTAGGGCATGTCGCCGGTCAGATACTCCCAATCGTTGGCTTTGAGGTCGTACATGACCAGGCCGCCCATCTCGCCGATGTAGGAGTTGAGACCGAGCACGCGCGCGTCCTCGTGGATCATGGTACGGTTGCGGCCCGAGGTGGGAACCACCTGAATACCAGCGCGAGCGAGCGCCACGACGGCCTCGACGAGTTTGGTCGAGGGGTTGCCGTCGTTGTCGCGTAGCACGCACGAGCCGGGTGCGAGCATCGTGGCATCCAGGTCGGTAAAGACGTACTTGACCTTGGCCAAGCGCTCGCGCATCTCGCCCGAAAGCTCAGCGACGGTCGGCAGGGTATTGTGGGACATGGTTACTCCGTTTACGTAGAAGGGTTTGGACTTGGACGGCATGTTTTGATTGAGGGAACACGCTTATGGCGACAGCGCACTCAGGGCGCCGCCGCCATCATGGTTCATTAGTCAAACTGGGTAACATCGATTAGGCGATTGGCCAACGAAAGGTCGCTCTCGATGGGCACGAACTCGTCACCCACGTGCATGAGCTCCTCGTCACCCTTTGCCAGCAGCAAGACAATGGTGGGAGCATCGGGGTTGACGTACTCCTCGCGCGCCGCCTTGAACGCCGCATGCACAGCGGCTTCGCGATCGAGGATGATCTTGTTCGGCGTATCGTCGGGAACATGTTCAGCAAGCTCGCGACAGACCTTCATCGGGTCCTCGTGAGCCGGGTCCTCGTTGGCAAAGATCATCAGGTCGGAATATGGTGCGGCCTCGCGCGGAAGCTGCTCGCGGCGCTCCTGCGCCTTGCCGCCGGCAGCGCCAAACACTGCGATGACCGGGCTGGCGGGAAACGCGCGCTTGACCGACGAGAAAAGCGAACGGAACGAAAGCTGGTTGTGCGCATAGTCGACGACGCAGATCACGCGACCGTCCTTCGACTCCACGACCTCCATACGGCCCGGCACACGCAGTTTGGAGAGGCCCTTCTTGATGGCATCGGTACCGATGCCGATCTCGCGCGCAGCGGCGATAGCGACCAGCGCGTTTTCCACGTTAAAGTCTCCCGCGATACCCAGCAGGACCTTCTCCCCCGCCTCGGACTCGTCGGCACACAGGCCATGCAAGTTGAACTCGATGCTAAAGCCGACCATGCGTACGTCGCTCGCCCACAGGCTTGCCTCGGGATGCTCGACCCCAACGGTCACCAAGCGATCGGCCGTCGACGCTGCCTCCAGCACACGGTCGACCTCTTCGGTGCCCAGATTCACCACGGCGGTCTTTGCCTGGTCAAAGATCCTGAGTTTGCTCTCAAAATAATCCTCAAACGTGGGGTGTTCGATCGGCGAGATGTGGTCGCGACCGATGTTGAGGAAGCACGCCACGTCAAACGGCAGATTCTCGACGCGTTGGTACTTGAGCGCCTGGCTCGAGACCTCCATGACCATGGACTGGCGACCGGACGTGCGACAGTTGGCGATATGGCGCCAGATCTCGGGGGCCTCGGGCGTAGTATTGGTGCTCTCGTAGCACTCGATGCCATCGTCGGTACTCACCGAGCCGATCATGCCGCAGGACTCGCCCGCCGCTTTGATAATCGACTGGAGCATAAAAGCGGCCGTGGTCTTTCCCTTGGTGCCGGTGATGCCCACGATCTTGACGTCGTGGTCGGGACGGTCGTAGACCTCCGGCGGCAGCAGGGCCATGGCCGTGCGAACACTATCAACAACCAGCATCGCAGCACCGCTCTCCTGCGCCAGCGGCTCCAGAGACTCGACCAGTGACTCCTCGCACACAAATGCGACGGCGCCCGCATCGAACGCCATGCTCAAAAACGCGGGCTTAAAGGCAGCACCTTTACAGAAGAACACGTCACCTGCCGAGACCGCGCGCGAATCAAACGAGCAACCGGTCACGGCACGCTCGTCAACCTGCTCTGATGCGCGCAGCTCGCCGCACACATCGAGAAGCTTGGCAAGCGTATCGACCGTGGTCACGGTCGCGGAATCCGAATGGTGCATCTTTCACCTTTCTCAGCCATTTGGCAGGGACGGTTTTCATAGTAACTGAAACGTGCTCGCGCAAAAACGGCTCCCGGAGGAGCCGTTACGCGCAGGCATTCGTAAGCCGAGACTAGGCAGCCTGAACAGAAGGCTGGCCCTCGTCGATAAAGAAGCGCTTGTACCACACTAGGAACACGAGCGGCGTATAGATCTTGCGCTGGAAATCGCCCTTGCCCGCAAAGTGCAGATCGAGCAGGTGCATGAGCTCGTCGGTATTGAAGAACTCGCTTGCCCACGGCGCGGTGAAGTACTCCTTGACATAGTCGTACCACTTTTGCTCGCGCAGCCAGTAGACAATCGGCACCGGGAAGCCCACCTTGGGACGGGTGGCCCACTCATCGGGCAGCGACTTGTTGGCAGCGTGGCGGAGTACCTGTTTGTTGCCGTTCTCGTTGATGCGGTAGCGGTCGGGAATGTGCTCGGCGAACTCCATGACTTTGCGGTCCAGGAAGGGCACGCGCAGCTCCAGCGAGTGCGCCATGCACATCTTGTCGGCCTTGAGCAGAATGTCGCCCGGGAGCCACATGTTCATGTCCAGGTACTGCTTCTTGACCAGCTCGGGCTGATCCTTCACGCGTGCGTAGATGGGTGCAGCGAGCTCGAAGGCGCCGTCGCCGGTGTTGTACTCGGGCTTGAGCACGCCGTCGACCTCGCGCTCCGGCCATACCAGAGCCTGTCCCAGGAACGACTTCTCGGGGATCTCGGCACCCTTGACCAGGAAGTTATGTCCCTTGAAGTACGGCATATGCAGCGCCAGGTTACCGAGCGCGCGACGGACGGGCAGCGGCACCATCTTTTTGTACTTGCGCACCGGGACCGTATCCTCGTAGTAGGCGTAGCCGCCAAAGAGTTCGTCGGCGCCTTCGCCCGAAAGCACCACGGTGACGTCCTTGCGGGCCATCTCGGCCAAGAACCACAGCGGCACGGAAGACAGGTTGGACTGCGGCTCGTCCATGTGATACTGGATGTCCTCGAGCGCACCGAAGAACTCGTCGGCGGTAATCATCTTGCGAACGTTTTCGACGCCGAGCTTATCGGAAAGCTCCTTGGCGTAGTTGGTCTCGTTAAAGTTCTTGTAGTCAAAGCCCACCGAGAAGGTCTTGTCGGGCATGAGGCAAGCGGCGATGTAGCTGGAGTCGACGCCACCGGAGAGGAACGACGCGACCTTGACGTCGGCGATACGATGGGCCTCGACACTCTCGTGCACGACCTTGTCCAGCTCATCGACATACTCTTCGAACGGCTTCTCGACGGCAGAGTAATCGCAATCCCAGTAGCGCTCGATGTTCATCTTGCCGGTCGGGATATCGACGGTAAAGTAGTGCGCCGGCGGCAGCTTGTAGACACCCTCGAAGAAGGTCTCCTCGGTTGCCGAATACTGCAGCGTCATGTACGGACGCAGGGCCTTTTTGTTGACCGCCTTGTGGAAGTGCGGGTAGTCCAGGAAGCTCTTGATCTCGGAACCAAAGAGCACGCCCGGAGCGCCGTCGCCCGCATCGGCCATGGGATAGTAGTAGAGCGGCTTGATGCCAAAGATGTCGCGGGCGCCAAAAAGCTTGTTCTTCTTTTTGTCCCAGATGACGAAGGCGTACATACCGCGCAGGCGATCGAGGACGGCCTCGCCCCACTCCTCGTAGCCGTGCAGGAGGCTCTCGGTGTCGGCGCCGCAGTGGAACTTGTAGCCCTTGGCCTCGAGCTCGGAACGGAGTTCTTGGAAGTTGTAGATCTCGCCGTTGAAGACAATGACGACGCTACCGTCCTCGTTGGCCATGGGTTGGGCGCCAGCCTCGGTCAGGTCGAGGATCGACAGGCGGCGGAAGCCGAGGGCAACGCGGCCGTCGATAAACTGACCGCCCATGTCGGGACCGCGATGGACGATGCGGTCCATCATCTTGGTGAGCACCTCGGATTGGTTATCCGTCCCACCGACAAAACCGACAAAACCGCACATATACTATCCCCTCTGCTGTTGCTGGGCATCAAATCGAATCAGTAGCTTTTGAGTATACCCGAGGGCGTAAAGAGGGGCGGAATGTTCAGGCAATCTCAACTGAATCAGCTCCGCTGTGACACGCGCGAGTTACCTTTAATGGATATGAGGTGAATGAGGCGATTGTTTTGCTATACTCTCTCCGCACGGGCGATTGGCGCAACGGTTAGCGCAGGTGCTTTACACGCACAAGGCTGGGGGTTCGAATCCCTCATCGCCCACCACTGAATTGGAAACGGTCCTCGCAAGGGGACCGTTTTTTGTTTGGGCCCAGCGCATGGGATTCGAACCCGACAGGGTGCGGAGCTGAGGAAACGCGAAGCGTTTTCCAGCGCAGCACGCGAGGAGCGAAGCGACGAAGCGGGGCGCGGGCGGCGCCAGCCGCACACGGACATCCCTCATCGCCAACCACTGAATTGTTAGGCCTCCAGCGATGGAGGCCTTTCCTTTTTCGGGCCCATCGCAGAGGGATTCGAACCCGCCAGCACGTCTGTCACAAAGGCTGTGGCCAAAAAATGGCAAAAATGAGTACTGTTACTAATTTTGTAGCAGCGATTTTTGGGTTTCACTGGGTAAATCTAGCCCTGAATCAGCGATTTGAAGCCTTTGCTAGCTGTTTTCCCATTAACATAACTGAACATGTGTGGTCTAACTAATCCTAGATAGTCGGTTTCATATGAGATTCAACTGGTAACAGTACTCATATTTGATGTTTTTTGACCAGCAGGTCTCCCTGCCTTAGCAAATCTAAGGCAAAACGGGCTCCAGACCGCTGAATCATGCCACATAGGGCACGCCCGCAGTCCAGAACCCGGTCCAAATTGAGTTATTGCGCCGCGTTAGACCAAGACACCCGACAGGATCTCGATCAGACTGTCCACGTCGGCTTCCTCGCAGACGAGCGGCGGCAGGAAACGCAGCGTATGGGCACCCGTAGCGTTAATCACGGCACCGGCGGCCAGCGCGCGGGCAACAATATCATGCGCATCGCCCGCAGCATCATCCAAATCACAGCCGAGCATCAAGCCGCGGCCACGCACCTCGGTCACGTGCGGCAGCTTAGCGAGCTTTGCCTCCATATAGGCGCCTACCTTGGCAGCATGGTCGGCATAATCGCCGCGCACGAGCGCGGAGAGCGTCGCGGCACACGCCGTGATGGCCAGGCAGCTACCGCCAAAGGTCGAACCATGATCGCCGGGCTTAAAGACGTCGGCGATTTCCTTCTTTGCCACCACGGCACCCATGGGCACGCCGTCGGCAATGCCCTTGGCAAGGCTCATGATGTCAGGCTCCACGCCATAGGTTTGGAATGCAAACGGCTTGCCGGAGCGGAAGATGCCGCACTGGACCTCGTCGGCGATAAGCACGGCGCCCACTTCGTGTGCCAGGTCGCGCGCCGCCGCCATAAACTCCTCGGTCATGGGGTGCACGCCACTCTCACCTTGGATCGGCTCGAGCATCACGGCGCAAATTTCACTGCCCAGCTGCTTAAAGATCGCACGCAGTTCATCGACATCGTTGGGCGTGCAGGCCACAAAGCCACCCGGCAGTGGGCGGAAGCTGTCCTGCAGCCAATCCTGCATGGTGGCGGCAATGGTCTCGAGCGTACGGCCGTGGAACCCGCCGCGCATGCACACGATGGTGTTGCCGCCATTACCGGCACGCTTGGCGTACAGGCGCGCGAGCTTCATCGAGCCCTCGTTGGCCTCGGCGCCAGAGTTGGCAAAGAAGGTCTCCCAAACCTGCTCATCCGCAGCCGGGGCACCAAGAGCAGCTGCCGTGGTCTCATCGCCGGCGACAACGGCATCGACAAGCACGCGCGCACCATCTACGTCGTCGTTAGCAAGCTTGGACAGCAGCGCCGCGACCTGTCCGCGCTGCTCGATGTAGAAGTAATTGGAGACATGCATGAGCTTTTTGGTCTGTGCCTCGAGCGCCGAGAGCACAGCCGGGTCGCCATGACCTAGGCTGCACACGCCGATGCCGGCAAGAAAGTCGAGGTACTCACGGCCATCGTCGCCGGTGAGCTTCATGCCGTGACCCTCGACAAACTCGACCGGAGAGCGGCCAAAGGTATGCATAACGTAATGGGATTCAAGCGATTGCTGAGCTGCAAGTGACATGGGATGCCTTTCGTTGGGCGCCAGACGGCGCGGGGCTATGGGTGCAGGAATGGGGCGGCTGCGGGTCAGCTAGACCGTCTGAAGCTTCTCGACCTCGTCAAGGTTCTCGGTCAGACGCGCAGCAAACGTCGAAAGCGGATGCGGATGCGTATCGAACTCGTAAGCCGTCTCGGTGGAATGGATCACGGTGCCGACGCCGGCATCGGTCAGCAGCTCCAGGAGCAGCGAATGCGGCGTGGTACCGTTAATGATGTGGGCACGAAATACGCCGCCGGTAAGCGCATCGACGGCCGCACGCAGCTTGGGAATCATGCCCTTATCGACCTCGCCGCCGTAGAGCATTTCGTTGACCTCGTCGAGCGTTAGGTTGGAGATAAGCGAGTCCTTGTCGCTAAAGTCCTTGTACAGGCCATCGACGTCGGTCAAAAAGATTGCCTTATGCGCGTGGAGCGCCGCGGCAACGGCACCGGCGGCGGTATCGGCGTTGATGTTGAAGAAACCGCCGTCCTCCCCCGCCGCGACGGTAGCGATGACGGGGATGTACTCGCTATCGAGTAAGCGCTCGATATAGTCGGTGTTGACGTGCGTCACTTTGCCCACGCGACCGAGCTCGGGGTCGAGCGGCTCGGCGATGAGCGTGCCGGCATCGCTGCCCGACACGCCCACGGCCAGGTTGCCGTGGTGGTTGATGGCAGCAACCAGCTCCTGGTTAACCTTGCCGCCCAGCACCTCGCGCACGATATCCATAGTCGCCGGCGTGGTCACGCGCTGGCCGTTCTTAAACTCGACGGGAATATCGTAATGGCTCAGCGCCTCGTTGATAGCCTTGCCGCCGCCATGCACGATGACGGGGCGCATACCGATGATCTTGAGCAAAACGATATCGCTCATCACGTCGCGGCGCAGCTGCTCATCAACCATGGCGGCTCCGCCATATTTGATAACAACCGTCTTGCCGGTCAGGTTCTTAATCCACGGCAGCGCTTCGAACAGCAGCTGCGCGGTTGCTTCGTTGGATTCGCTCGAACGACAATCGCGTGCGAATTTCATAATCTGCCTCGTCTTTCGTATCGTTATCGCGCCGTGCTCCGCTGTCCGCAATCGCGGCAAGATGCGCAGCGTGCCCGGAATCTAGGAACGGTAGTCGCCGTTGATGGAGATGTACTCATGCGTGAGGTCGCAGGTCCACACGGTCGTTGCCGCGTCGCCTGCGCCCAGGTCGGCCGAGATCACGATCTCGGGCGCCTCGAAACGTCGTAGAACCTCGTCCTCATCAAAGGGAACAGTCAGACCGCCGCGACAGACAGGCATGCCCATCATGTCGATGGAAACGTCTTCCTGATTAAACTTCACGCCGCACTTGCCAAGCGCCATGGCAACACGGCCCCAGTTGCAGTCGTGGCCGGCGATGCAGGTCTTAACGAGCGGCGAGTTGGCAACGGCACGGGCGGCGATATCGGCCTCCTCGTCGTTCACGGCGCCGGTAACGTTGACCGTAACAAGCTTGGATGCGCCCTCACCATCGGCGGCGATATTGCGCGCCAGGCTCTCGCACACCTCGTGCACGGCAAATGCCAACTCGTCGAAGGCATCGGAGCCCTCGACGATAGGCTCGGCATCTGCGGCAGCGGCGCCGGAGGCAAGCATGATGCAGGTGTCGTTGGTCGAGGTGTCGGAATCGACCGTTACCTTGTTAAAGGTCTGCTTGACGGTGGAGAGCAACAGGGCGTGGAGCGCCGCCGGCTCGACGGGGGCATCGGTAGTGATGACCGCGATCATGGTGGCCATGTTGGGCATGATCATGCCCGAGCCCTTGCACATACCGCCCACCGTATAGGCATTGCCTGTGTGTCCCGCAGCCTCGCTGACGTAGGACACGGCGTACTCCTTGGAGTGCGTGTCGGTCGTCATGATGGCGCGAGCGGCATCGGCGCCACCGTGGGCGGAAAGTGCCTCGTAGGCAGCAGGAATGGCGGTCTCAAACGTGTCGATCGGCAGAATCTGGCCAATCACACCCGTGGAGGCAACCAGAATCTGCTGGGGCTCGCAGCCGATGACCTGCGATGCGATGCTGCATGTCTCACGCGCGCATGCAAGGCCGGTCTCACCCGTGGCGGCGTTGGCATTGCCAGAGTTGATCGAAACGCCGGCGATGATACCGTAGCCCTTGTCCGCACCGCCCAGGTTGGCACGGCTCACCTGCACGGGCGCCGCGCAAAAGCGATTGGTAGTAAACACGCCGGCACCGGGACAGGGCTTATCGGGCACAACGAGCGCGTAATCCAGACGCTCGGGATTCTTCCGAAATCCCGCATGGATGCCTGCGGCCTTAAAGCCGGCCGCTGCCGTAACGCCACCCTCGACGGCGCGAATCTTGATATCAAACAGCTCGGTATTCATCGTCTTTATGACTCCTTATGTCAAACAAAAAACGGACATCGGTTGGTGCGCCATGCCAGTCGTAATCATGAGACCAGCTTAAGAGTGGCGCCCCACTCGATGCCCGACTACCAAATCGTTAACAATCGAATGTGCTACACCGGGCACGCCACTGTGGGCAAGCCTCGTCGCTCGTCAAAGCCAAAGACGATATTGGCGCACTGGACCGCTTGGCCCGCAGCGCCCTTGCACAGATTGTCGATGGCGCCCGTCGCCACCAGCACGCCCGCGCGCTTGTTGAGCGCGAGGCCGATCTGGGCGGCGTTGGTGCCGACGACCGAAGCCGTCTTGGGCTGCTGGCCGGCGTCGAGTACGCACACGAAAGTGCGACCAGCGTAGAACTGCTTGTAATAGTCGACAACGTCCTCAAGGGTCAAGGTATCGATAGCCTGCGGCGTAAGCGGCAGCGTCACCGTGGAGAGCAGACCACGCTTGAGCGGTGCCAGGTGCGGGGTAAAGACGACGCGATCGGTCAGGCCAAGGATTTGCTCAATCTCGGGCGTGTGGCGATGCTTGCCCACGCCGTAGGCCTCCAAATTCTCATCGGCGCTGCAAAAATGCGTACGAGCGTTGCAGGACTTACCGGCGCCCGTCACGCCGCTAATGGCATCGACAATCACGGGGCCGTTCTCTGCCACCCAGCCCGCACGCACGGCAGGAGCGGCAGCAAGGCTCGTTGCGGTGGGATAGCAGCCGGCGCAGGCGACCAAAACGGGCTTTCCGGCGGCGTGGCTGGAAGCAGCGGTCTCCAAGTCCTGGCAGAACAGCTCGGGCAGGCCGAAGGCACGTGTCTTGAGTAGCTCGGGGCTCGTGTGCTCGGCGGCATACCATGCCTCAAACACGGCCGGATCGCTCAGGCGGTAATCGGCCGAAAGATCGAAGCAGGAAACGCCTGCGGCAAGGAGCGCGGGCACCTGTGCCATGGCAGCCGTGTGCGGCACGGCAAGAAAAACCGCATCGCAGCTCTTGAGCTCGGGCGCGTCATGCGTGGTGAAAACCAGATCGCTCGCGCCAGCAAAGCTCGGATACACCGCGGACAGCGGCTGGCCGGCATCGGCGTTGGACGTAATGGCAACAAGTTCAAACTCGGGATGGCCGAGCACGAGGCGAATGAGCTCGGCGCCGGCATATCCAGCCGCGCCGACGATTCCAACCTTCAAAGACATATCAGACTCCTTGTCTGCGATTTATGCACCGATGCGCATTTCGCAGCGGTCGTTATGAAGTGGGTTGAAACTTTAGCACCAAAAGATGCATGAACACGTAAATGGCTTGCATATTCATGCATTGAAACATTCCCGACACATTCGCTTGAAGGAATTGACAAATGGAGCGGGCCCCGTATTGACCGGCGCTCCTAACGGCGCCGGGCAATACGGGGCCCGCCCATGCGAAAACCAAGTTGTTAGGATGAGCCAGCTGGCTAGAGCTCGACCGGCACCCATTCGTCGTGATTGCAGATAAAAGCCTCGGGATCCTCGACGCTAAAGAAGACGAGCGTGGGGTCGTTAGGTCCCTCATAGTGCTCGCCCAGGCGCTCTAGATGCTTCCACCCGGCTTCGCGCATTTCGTCTAAAGCCCGGTCATCCAAGCCGGCACGCCCGCGCAAGATGAGCCAGCCATGGCCCGGCCACCAACTCGTGGCCTCAAAGCGCTGATTTTGCAGCAGCTCCTGCCACACATCTTTGGTGCGCGCCGTTACGAACCACAGTTTGCCGTCCTGAATCTGTGCAAACGAGAACGGACGCACATGTGGCTGTCCGTCCACGCTCGTCGCCAGATACCACGCCGGCACCGACGTCAGATACTCCAACACCGTATTCAATCCGTCCACGTTTCCTCCTGTACTAGCTAGTTTGGGAACCTGGTTTGTGCGAGCTAGAGCTCCAGGCGCTCCTCGCTGCCGTCGATATCACAGAAGCGCGCGGCAATATTGCGGACCGAAAAGAAAGCAAGGCGGCCGTCGTTGGCACTCTCGTGTTCCTCGCCAATGCCCACCATGTGCTTAAAACCCGCTTGACGCACCTTGTCGCTCGCAACTGCGTCGTCCTCAAGTGCGGCTTCGCCGGTCAACACGATCCAACATTCCCCCGGCTTCCAGCCCGAGAGCTCAAACTTGGGATTCGCACTCAGCTCCGCCCACACATCCTTGTCGCGCGACGTGCAAAACCACAACTTACCGTCATCGACCATGGCAAACGAAAACGGCCTCACGCGAGGCTGATGCCCGTCGGCCACATCGGTCGTGGCCAGATACCACGCCGGAATGCGCCTGAGATATGAACAGGCGCGCTCAAGCTGAGCCGTGCGGTCGTTGTCGGTCATAGGGACCCCTTTCTTGCGCTCGAATCGCGCCTAAACAAGTTGAAGATTGATGACGATGACACACGCGAGCAGCAGCGCTGTCACCACCGCAGCCAGCGCATCCCCGCGGCGAAATGCAAGCGCATGCAGACGTGTGCGGCCCTGCTCGCCATGATAGCAACGGGCATCCATGGCGGCAGACAGCGTCTCGGCATGGCGGAACACGCCCGTGAACAGCGGAATCGCCACACTGCCGAGCATACGCACGCCGCCGAGCGGGCCTCCCGTCACGCGCGCGCCGCGGCTTGCCTGTGCATCGGCCGTCTGTTTCATCTCAGTGGCAAACTGCGGCATAAAGCGTAGCGCGATACCCATGATCATGCCGAGCTCGTGCGCAGGAAGTCCCACACGCGCAAACGGTGCGAGCAGGCGCTCAAAGCCCGCGGTGAGGTCGAGCGTCGGCGTGGTGAGCGTGATAGCGCTCATACCGGCCATCATCAAGGTCAGGCGGCACGCCATAAAGGCGGCGGAATGCAGCGAGCCCTCGCTTATCTGCAAAAAGCCGAGCTGCCACAGAATGCGCCCGCTCTGGTCGGTAAACAAGTTGAGCACCGCGACCACGACGACGATTGCCAGCAGCGGCGCCATCGACGACAGAACGCGACGAACCGGCACCTGAGACACGGCATAGATCAGCACAACGAAAATTGCGACCGGGGCCAGTCCGCGGAAGCTGCTGACTGTGAGCGTCGTGATCAGAAACACAAAGCCCAAGAGCAACTTAGTTCGCGGGTCCAGGCGGTGGATCGCACTATCGCCGGGATAGTAGCTGCCAAACGAAAACGCCTCCATTAGCAGCCCTCCTCTCGCGCGACCGTCTTGGAATTAGCAGTGTCCGCGACGTTAGAAGGACCGCCCGAGCGACCGATTAGCAGGTCCATCAACTCGTCTGCCAGCGACTCAACCGTATAGAGGCCGTCAAAGCGCAGCGGCACGCCCGCCTCCGTAAGCGCCAGCGCCATACGCTGGGCGGCGGGAACGCCCAGGCCGATCGACTTGAGCTCATCGGCTTGCGCAAACACCTGCACGGGGGCTCCCTCGGCAAACACCGCGCCTTCGTTCATTACGACGATGCGGTCACAGCAATTGGCCAGGTCATCCATACTATGCGAAACCATGACAACGGTCAGGCCATCGCGGTGAAGTCGACCGATGAGCCCTAGGAAATCCTTGCGCGCAGCCGGATCGAGCCCCGCCATGGGCTCATCGAGCACCAGGACCTCGGGCTCCATGGCGAGCACGCCGGCGAATGCCACGCGCCGTTGCTGACCGCCCGAAAGCTCAAAGGGGCTCTTGTCGCCGACCGTGGAAAGGTCGAGGCCCACGCGTGAGAGCGATGACTCGACACGACGGTCGACTTCATCTTGCGGCAAGCCAAGGTTATGCGGACCAAACGCCACGTCCTGCGCCACGGTTTCGGCAAACAGCTGACGCTCAGGATATTGAAACACCACGCCGACCTTGGCCTTAACCGCAGCGGCGTCTTTCTTGTTTGACAGATCGAGCTCCAGCGCGCGAACGGATCCCTCCTGGGGGCGAATCAAACCGTTGAGATGCTGGACCAGCGTCGACTTACCCGAACCGGTATGACCTGCCAAGCCCAGGAACTCGCCGCGACGCACCGTCAGCGATACATCGCGCAGCGCCCACGGGCTGCTGGGGTCGTTTCCCCAGAGAGCCTGTTTGCTCGATTTGCCCGCAGTGGCCGAGCGCTTATGCCAGCGGCGGCGCTCGCGCGGACTGAGCGAATAACTGTACGAAACATGGGATAGTTCGATGACGGGCTCCGACGCGTTGCCCTCGTTGTCTACCGGAACAGTGCCGTCAGCGATTTCCAACTGGGATACGAAAGACTGCCCCGCGATGCCTGCTCCACTTCGCTCGGCATAAGCCTGCACAATCTCAGCGACCATATCCACCTCGCGCACCTGCGCATGAACAGGCACGCCCTTCGCACGAAGCGCCATGCCCAAACGGCACGACTCTGGCATGTCAAGGTTGAGCTGAGCGAGTTCATTCGCCCGCGTCAGAATCTCCTCGGGCGTGCCCAGCATGGCAACTCGTCCCGTCTGAAACACGGCGACACGATCGGCCTCGGCGGCCTCCTCCATAAAGTGCGTAATCATCACGATAGTCATGCCGCGATCGTGAAGCGCATGACAGGCCTTCATAAGGCCCTTGCGTCCGCGCGGATCGAGCATCGAGGAGGCCTCGTCCAAGATAAGCACGCGCGGCTCCATGGCAAGTACGCCGGCAAGCGCCACGCGCTGCTTTTGTCCGCCCGAGAGCGCATGGGTCTCGTGGCGCTCAAAGCCCACCAGGCCCACGCCCTTCAGCGCCTCGCGTACGCGCTGCGCAATTTGCGCCGATGGCACGCCAAGGTTTTCGGGACCGAACGCAACGTCATCTTCGACAAGCGTTGCCACCAGCTGGTCGTCGGGATTCTGGAACACCATGCCCGCGGTCGAACGAATGTCGTAGACCAGCTCGGGGTCGGACGTATCCATGCCGTTGATACGTACCGTGCCCGCATCGGGTTGCAACAGCGCATTCAGATGCTTGGCAAACGTCGACTTGCCCGACCCATTACCACCGAGGATGCAGAAAAACTCGCCGTCCTCGATGTTTAGATCGACGCCGTCGAGCGCCGGTACGGCACCGTCATAGCTAAAGGAAACGCCCCGACACTCAATCATGCGCAGCCTTTGACCTGGTCCTTTTTAGGCGTGATGAGGTTGGAGACCGCCTTGTACACCGCAAGCGTCAATACCGAATTAAGCACGGTCTTGATAAGGTTGAACGGCAGCACGGCAGGAATCATGAGCGGGGCGATCACATCGACCGAGCCATACCAGAACCAAACGCCAATGGTAAGGTTCGCGACCATGGACAGCACCGTAGCGGCAATGACGCCGAGCACCAGACCAATCACGGCACCCTTATAGGTGTGCATCTTCTGGTAGACGATAGCCGCGGGCAGAATGTAGCCCAGCGTGGCAACCAGGTTCATAAGCGCGCCGACCCAGTCACCCGTGGTGAGCGCATGGATAACGATTGCCATAGCGGCAACAGCAGTGCCGGCGCCAGGACCATACGCAAACCCGCACACCATCGCCGGCACCAGCGACGGGTCATACGTCAAAAACGGCGCCGAAGGAAGGATAGGCAGCTGCACGTACATAAACAGGGCACCCAAGGCACACATCAGCGCCATGGTAACGAGCTGTTTGGTGCTCCACCTATTCGTGTTCTCAAAATGGATATGCTGCGACTGTTCAGACATAAGATCACCTGCCTCTTTCATCCGGACTCTAACCGTTGGTACTGGGATCTCACCAGTTCAGCCGGCATGCGAACCAACGCACACACGGGTCGCGGACTCATCGGCTCGGTCGCAGACGCCTCGCCTGCTCCGCGGCACCCCTTTGGCACCGCCCGATTTACCGCCAGTGGGGAATTCCACCCCGCCCTGAAACAGCAATTGCAAGTGTAGCACGAGCAATCGCTCGCGCAAGTATGCCGAGGGTAATTTGTGGCGGGGATCAGCTGCCGCAACAACCACGTTCCCCACCCATCCCAAAGTAACGCGCTTTTCGCGGCAAAGCCGCGAAACAGCGAAAGGGACACGTATCCCCATCAACCACATTCTCCGCCCACGCCGACCTCAAGGCCGTAAACGCAGGGGATCCGGGGGCGTGACGGGGGTTTCTCTCCGGAACATTCCGCACTGATATTTTCTGTATTGAAGACGTCGATGATGCACCCGTATACCATTGACGTCGACACCATCAGATGCGGACCGCGCGGTGACCCCACATTCCGCTGGCGCCCACAGGGCTGCCC